>NZ_JFJV02000125.1:99722-128732 GCF_000611145.1 Cupriavidus sp. SK-3
TGCCGCGCTGGTGCGGCGCGGCAGGCCTCTTCGTCTGCGTCATATCGGCTCCTTGCTGAACGCCATCGGGACGCGGCCGGATCCGTTGCGGGCCGCCCCGCCCTCGAACTCCTCATTGCCCGCGTCACCGCCGCCAGGCTCCGCTTGCGGCACGCGCAGGTCGCGCGCGCTCACGGCCGCGCCAGTGAAACTGCCCTGCCCCAGCACGATGCCGGCCGCCTGCAGCCGCTCGGCGTTCTCGGCATTCTCCAGCCGGCGCCCGATCAGGGTCACGCCGGCGCTGTCCGCGCTGGCCTGCAACCCGGCAAGCTGCCGGTCGGTCCAGTTGCGGCGCATGTCCAGCTTGAGCCAGTCGGGCAAGGCATGCGCCATCAGCGCACCCGCCTCGGCGGGGTCAGATGCCTGCAGGCTGACGGCAAAGCCGTTGCGGCGATAGTTGCCCACCACATGCAGCAGCAGCGGCAGATCGTCGTTGGCGCTGGCCGGCACCTGGATCACGAACCGTTCGAGCGGCAGTCCCAGCGATTGCAGCGCGCGCCGGAAGGCCGAGCCATGATCGTCGGCCACCGCCGCCAGCAGCCGGTTATGCACATTGAGCACCAGCTTGCGCTCGCCATCGGCTGCGAAATAATTGATGGCGTGCACCAGCCGCGAGAGGCGGTCCAGCGACACCAGCGAGGCATCGTCCGCCGCCATCGCGAACAGCTTCCACGCCGCCAGGCCGACACCGTCGCCGGCATAGGTGCGCAGCGTGCCCTCGTGCGCCACCACGTCGTGGCTGGACAAGGTAATGAGCGGCTCGAAGGCACTGGTCAGCGAACAGTTGTAGAACTGGCCCTGCACCTGCCCACGCTCGTCTCGCCAAAGCTGACGATCGCTCTCGGGCCGGCGAGGCAGCCCTTCCAGGTAATGGGTGAGTGCCGCCAGTCCCGCGCCTGTTTCGTTCGCGCTTGCCATTGCTATTTCCTTTGCGTTGCGCTTGCGCCTCGGGCGAGGCCTCAAAGCTTGGCCAGGGACACCTCGGTAGCCTTCACCAGGGCAACGACTTCGCTGCCGATGGTGAGACCGAGATCCTTGACCGAGCGGGTGGTGATGACCGAGGTGACGATGCCGGCCGGCGTCTCGACGTCGACCTCCGAGACCACCGGGCCTTCGATGATGGCGGCTACCTTGCCGCGGAACTGGTTGCGTACGTTGATCGCCTGAATGCTCATGATAGAAGTTCCTTTGCGTGAGTGAAAATGAAGATTGCGTAAAACTTTGATTCAGCGCCTTGCGTGGTGAACCGCGATGAGTGACGTTGCACGCTCAAACGTGCCGCTGCTACGCCGCGGGTTGCACCGGGTTCATGCAATTGCGCCGGCACGACTGGACTGTTGTCTCAAACTTGTTTGCAACCTGGTTTGCTGTCTTGCCTTCTGCGTGATCCGCCTGCCTGCACTCGCTGATCCGGCCACTGGCTAGATCGCCCAGCGCACCGAATCGGCCGTGCGCGCAACCGACCAGTCCACCGCGGGCACCAGTGCCTGGCCATACCCGACGGCGTCGGCCGCCACTGCCTCGTCGCGTTGCATGACCCGCCGCAGCACCGCATCCTCCAGTTGCGCGAAAGCGGCCGAGCCACGCTGGCGCGGCCGTGGCAACGCCACGCGCTGGTCCAGCGCAATGCGCCCGTCTTCGATCAGCACCACGCGGTCGGCCAGCGCTACCGCCTCCGAGACATCGTGCGTGACCAGCAGCGCCGTAAAGCCCAGGCGTTGCCACAGCGATTCGATCAGCCCCTGCATCTCGATGCGCGTCAGCGCGTCGAGCGCGCCCAGCGGTTCGTCCAGCAGCAACAGCCGCGGGTGATGCACCAGCGCGCGCGCCAGAGCGACGCGCTGGCGCTGTCCGCCCGACAGGCGCGCGGGCCATTCGCCCGCACGCTCGGCCAGGCCGACCTGCCCCAGGACCCTGGCGGCATCGGCCAGCCTTGAGCGAGGCAGGCCCAGCGCCACGTTGTCCAGCACCTTCTTCCACGGCAGCAAGCGTGCGTCCTGGAACATCACACGGACCGCCTCGCGCTGCTTGCGGCCCGGGCCATCGTCAAGCGTCACGGCGCCGCCGTCGCTGTCTTCCAGGCCCGCCACCAGCCGCAGCAAGGTGCTCTTGCCGCAGCCGCTGCGGCCCACGATGGCGAGGAACTCGCCGGGGGCGGCCTGCAGGTCGATGCCGTGCAGCACCTCGCGCCCGCCGTAGCGCTTCACTACCTGCTGCACGCGCAGCGACAGTCCGTTGCCGGCTTTACTCGCCGGCACTTCCGCCAGCGCAGCCTGTTCGATCGGGTTGCTTTGCATTTCGTGTTCTCCTTGGGCCGCGGGCTCAGTGCGCCTGGTAGCCGGGGTGCCAGCGCAGCCAGAAACGTTCCAGCCCGCGCGACAGCAAGTCAGCCAGCTTGCCCAGCAGCGCGTAAAGCAGGATGCCCACCAGCACCACATCGGTCTGCAGGAACTCGCGCGCATTCATGGTCATGTAGCCGATGCCCGACTGGGCCGATATGGTCTCGGCCACGATCAGGATCACCCACATCAGGCCGAGCGAGAAACGCACGCCGACCAGGATGTTGGGCAAGGCACCCGGCAGGATCACCTCGCGGTAAAGGCGCCAGCCCGACAGGCCGTAGCTCCTCGCCATCTCGATCAGGCCCGGATCGACCGAACGGATGCCGTGGTAGGTGTTCAGGTAGATCGGGAAGAACACGCCCAGCGCGACCAGGAACAGCTTGGCTGTCTCGTCGATGCCGAACCACAGGATCACCAGCGGAATCAGGGCCAGCGTGGGAATGTTGCGCACCATCTGCAGGGTGCTGTCGAGCAGCGTCGCGGCCGGGCGGAAGGTGCCGGTGAGCAGCCCCAGCAACAGCCCGAAGCCGCCACCGATGGTGAAACCAAGCACGGCGCGCCAGCTGCTGACCCATACATGGCGCCACAGCTCGCCCGTGATGGCCAGGCCCCAGGCAGCCTTCACTACATCGAAGGGCGCGGGCAGGATGCGATTGGACAGCCAGCCGTACTGTGAAGCCAGCTGCCACACCACGATCAGCAGCACTGGCACAGCCCAGGGCGCGGCCGGGCCAAGCACCTTGTTCAGCCAGTCGGCGCGGCGCGGCGGGAGCGTGAGGGGAGCGGACATGTCGGCCTCCTTCAGCGCTGCGCCGCGCGCGGCACGATGCCAGTCGCCATGACTTCCCCGAAGGGCCCCGACAACACCTTGCCCGGCAGCTTGTCGCGCACCGAACGCGGCAACAGAGGGAACACCAGTTCGGCGAAGCGGTAGGCTTCCTCCAGGTGCGGGTAGCCGGACAGCACGAACGTATCGATGCCCAACTCCGCATACTCCTGCATGCGCGCCGCCACGGTGTGCGGATCTCCCACCAGCGCGGTGCCCGCGCCGCTTCGCACCAGGCCCACGCCGGCCCACAGGTTCGGGCTGATCTCCAGCTCCGCGCGGCTGCGCTCGCCGCCGCCGGCATGCAGCGCGGCCATGCGGCGCTGGCCTTCGGAATCCATCCTGGCGAACACGGCCTGCGCGCGCGCCACGGTATCGTCGTCGAGCTTGCTGATCAGCCTGCCGGCGGCGGCCCAGGCTTCGTCATCGGTCTCGCGCACGATCACGTGCAGGCGGATGCCGAACCTGACCGAGCGCCCATGGCGCGCAGCACGCCGGCGCACGTCGGCGATCTTCTTCGCCACCTCGGCGGGTGGTTCGCCCCACGTCAGGTAGGTGTCCACCTGCTCGGCGGCCAGCTCATGCGCGGCATCCGAGGAGCCGCCGAAATACACCGGCGGATGCGGCCGTTGCAGCGGCGGGAACAGGACTCTGGCGCCCTTGACCCTGAGGTGCCTGCCTTCGTAATCGAGTTCGGCGCTTTCATGGCTGGCGGCCAGCACCTCGCGCCAGATGCGGATGAACTCGGCCGAGGCTTCGTAGCGTTCGGCGTGGTTCAGGAACAGGCCGTCGCCCTCCAGTTCCGACGCGTCGCCGCCGGTCACCAGGTTCACCAGCAAGCGGCCACCCGAGAGACGGTCGAAGGTCGCCGCCATGCGCGCGGCCAGCGTGGGCGCCATCAGGCCGGGACGCAAAGCCACCAGGAAGCGCAGGCGGCGGGTGACCGCGGCCAGCGTGGAGGCCACCACCCAGGGGTCCTCGCAGGAGCGGCCGGTGGGAATCAGCACGCCTTCGTAGCCCAGCGTATCGGCGGCGGTGGCGATCTGCTTCAGGTAATCGAGATTGACCTCGCGCGCCCCTTCCGAGGTGCCGAGGTAGCGGCTGTCGCCGTGCGTGGGGATAAACCAGAAAACTTGCATGCCTTTGCCTCTTCAGCTTGTCTTGTTGATCTCGTCCGTTCGGGATGACGGCATTGCGGGATTCCGCGCAGGCGCAGTGCCTGCCGTCGCGGCGTGCATGGCTGCCGCCCTGCCCTCTTTCGCCATGCCCAGGCCCAGCGCGAGCAAGGCGGCGCCCAGTCCGCCAGTGAGCAAGGCCACGATCAGCACATGGCGCAGGGGAGCGCGGCGCACGGCGTGGCCCTGTTTGCCGGCCTCGCTCAACGCTGTGCCTGCCAGGCGGCCTCCGCCACATTGACCGGCGCCTCCGCCTGCGCGCGGCCGGGCAGCAGCGCGTAGGCCAGACCCGTGGCTGCCACCAGCGCTGCCAGGACCAGGCGGCGCTTCAGGTTGCCGGTGCCCGCAACGCGCTGGCGTCGCGCGCCGTTGCCGGATGGCGTTCCCTGAATATCGCGTTCGTCGGAATGCGTGAAGGCTGGCGAGTTCATATCGATGTTCCTGTGCAAGATGCAAACGCGATCGCTCCGGCAGCGTGCGGGTGCACGCTGCCCCGCCGGCCTGCAAGGCAGACGGCGCAGCAATCACGGATAAGGCGGGTTCTCCCCTGGCGGCGCTCGCGCGCCCGCATCAACTCAGGCGGAACATCGCTCGGCCGGCTCAGGGCGCTGTGCGGCACGACCGAAGGTGCCAGGCAGTACGTCCGGCGGCGGCAGGTCCGGGGGCGTCTTGAGCAGGCCGCCATAGGCAGCCTTGTAGACCGGGGAGGCAAGGGTCACCACCTGGGCCTCGGCCACCGCGCGGATGGCCGCGGCGATATCGGGATCGTCCACCCTGGCCGCCATCAGCGCCGCGGGCGGAAGCTCGCGCAGCGCCAGGTGGCTGGTGCGTTCGCCGGCGGCTTCGAGCCCGCTGCGCAGATGCGCCAGCAGGTGCCCGGAACGCGACGGGGCGGACGGACTGCCGGACAGGGTCAGGATGGACATCGGGCTTCCTTCTCAACTGAATGGCGAATGGTGCGGCGGACGCAGTTCGCGCCCGCCCATGCCGCTGATTACTTCTTGCCGGGCTGGTAGACCTGGTCGAACGAACCACCATCGGCGAAGTGCGCTTTCTGCGCCTTCTGCCAGCCGCCGAAGGCCTCGTCGATGGTGAACAGCTTGACCTTGGGGAAATTGGCCGCGTACTTGGCCGCAATCTTTTCCGAAATCGGTCGGTAGTAATTCTTCGCCGCGATTTCCTGGCCCTCGTCGGTGTACAGGAACTGCAGGTAGGCCTCGGCCACCTTGCGCGTGCCCTTCTTGTCCACCACCTTGTCGACCACCGCCACCGGCGGCTCGGCCAGGATCGAGATCGACGGCGCGACGATATCGAACTTGTCCGGACCCAGTTCCTTGATCGCCAGGATCGCCTCGTTCTCCCAGGCAATCAGCACGTCGCCCAGGCCGCGCTCGACAAAGGTCGTGGTGGCGCCGCGAGCGCCGGAGTCCAGCACCGGCACGTTCTTCAGCAACTGGCCGACAAACTCCCTGGCCTTCTGCTCGTTGCCACCCGGCTGGCGCAGCGCGTAGCCCCAGGCAGCCAGGTAGTTCCAGCGCGCGCCGCCCGAGGTCTTCGGGTTCGGCGTGATCACCTGCACGCCCGGCTTGACCAGGTCGTTCCAGTCCTTGATGCCCTTGGGGTTGCCCTTGCGCACCAGGAACACGATGGTCGATGTATAGGGCGAGGCATTGTGCGGCAGGCGCTTCTGCCAGTCCGCCTTGAGCAGACCCTTCTCGGCAATGGCGTCGATGTCGTAGCCCAGCGCCAGCGTGACCACATCCGCATCCAGCCCGTCGATCACCGAACGCGCCTGCTTGCCCGAGCCGCCGTGCGACTGGCGGATGGTCAGCGCGTCGCCACCCTTGGCCTTCCAGGCCTTGGCGAAGGCGGCATTCACGTCCACGTACAGTTCCCGCGTCGGGTCGTACGAAACATTCAACAGGTTGGTGTTGGCCCAGGCGGTCTGGGTGGAACCGATCACGGCCAGTGCCGCGAATCCGATGGCCAGCTTGCGAATCATCTGTCTTGCTCCCGTCTTGTCGTCGTGAATTGGCGGCTGCGCGCCTCGTTTCATGGCCCTCCTTGTGTGGGAAGGCTTGTGTCAGGGAAGAAGACTACCGAGGGGGCTAAGTGAAAGGAACGAATGGTTTCGCCGATCCTTGCACGTTTTCCGCATAAGATTCGGCGGAAATATGGGCATGCCGCAGGGGTACTGTCGAAACCGTCAGTCCTGCTGCGAAGTCCCAGAGACTGGCGCACCGCCTAACACATCCGGACCCGGCATGCGCCGCGTTCCCATCATCCCTGCGGGGAAGATCTGGCCGAAAAGCGTCACCGCCCATATCCCTGCTCTCTTCAACAACGAGAGGCCGCGGGGGGCGCCCGCGTGCTACAGGTAGTGCCGTAGGTTTGCCGCCACAACGCAAATGCGTATAATTCTCATTTGCAGATCATCCGCTGATGTGAAGGCAGATCACCCCACGGTATAGCAACCAAGGGGCTTTCCACGGGAAGGCCTTGGCATAGCGGAATGCCGTGGCTGCCATCCACACGACGCCAAGTGCCTGAAGTTCCTGGACCCTTTGAAGGTCCGTTCCGCCGGCAATGGGCCGCTTGCCCGGGATACAGCGATTTCGAAGGCTGGGGCGTCGTTGTCCGCACCGCACCTCAAGCTGCCCGGTTTTCATATTCAGCACCACTCATTGATGCCAAACGTGGAGGGACATAGCCTAACCTCAGCATCACAACCCCAGTAGATTGAATTATCGAATCCTTTAATCTGTTTCAACAAACACATTCCATGATTTCCAACTTATCCACCATGAAAAATCTTATCCTCAACTTGATATTATTACAAACCATTACCCAGGCCATCGCCAGCACAACCATCGATCAGATTGGCCGCGACAAGGAGAAATTGGCCAACACAAAAAACTTCTCCCTCGGGATGGTTGGATTTTCCGGACACATCAGTGAAAACGAGAATGTCTACAGAAAAATACTAAAAAGCGAATTCGCAAAGGATACTTTTACAGACATAATAAGATCCGAGGAATCCACGAATGAAGCAAAACTCTATGCCGCGTGTGGACTTCGCACGCTATCGCCTCTTCTATTCAAGAAGGAAACCCTCAACATCCTTCAAAATGACGGCTCAGCCAGCGTATTAAGGGCAGATATCCTTAACAAGGAGAAAATGAAAGATCTAATTGAATCAATTGACAAATACGGCTGCAATCAAATATCAAAATAAGAAAGACCTAAAATCACTTGCCGAAACTGAGTTCCTGCAACTGGCTGCAGCCATGAACTTAGACGGCGACGCCATGTCCACCAACCTCCCATCCTGGCGCGATCACATAGCGCGCGGGCATCGGCAGCGTCCAGCATTCGTCGCCATTGAAGGTGGGCGGGTCATACTTGAGTTGCTTGCAGAGCGCCACCAGGTAGTCCAGTATGACGCTTGCCGATGTAGGGCTGCGCCTTATTCCAAACACACCGGCGCATTTGCTAGCATCTGCCATCGTCTCGCCGGCCCGTTCCGGCTGGCCACCCGTCCCACCTGCAACTGGTTCCAGGCGTCACCTGAACACCTCGCTTTCCAGGCGACATGCCTTTTGAAGTGAAACGCAGCAAAACAAGACCAATCCGGGAGAAGACAGACCATGAACACCAGGACACTGAGCATGCTTGCGGGCGCCGGGCTATGGCTCGCCTCTGCCGCCGCGCTGGCGCAGGGCAGCGGCCTTACGCGTACCCTTGTCGGCAAGGAGGACGTTTCCGTGCCGGGGCGGGAGGCTGTGGTGGCACGGGTGGAGGTGGCGCCCGGCGCCTATGCGGGACGGCATACGCATCCGGGCGACGAGGTCAGCTACATATTGGCAGGCCAGGCCGAACTCCTGATCGACGGGCAGCCGCCGCGGGTCGTCAAGGCGGGCGAGTCGTTCGTGGTTCCTGCCGGGGTCGTGCATGACGCGCACAATCCCGGCACTGCGCCGGTCAGCCTGGTCGGCGTGTATGTGGTCGAGAAGGGCAAGCCGCTCGCGACGCCCGCGCCCTGATATCCCCGTGGCGGCATCGGGCCACTTTTGCCTCCCCCGCGATTCCGCGCACGGTCGATCGGACGGCAACTGGTTGTGCGCGCGCGCTCGATGCGCCCGCGCATCCGGCATGAGGCTCGCCACATAAAAAAGCCCGCCCCACTTGCGTGGCGCGGGCCAAGTTTCCGTATTCTGGAAACGGGTAGACAAGTCATGAAGAGCGCCCCCGCATCTCCATGACGGAAACCATCTTATCCGGACTGGCCGTTGCGGCACTTGACCCATGTCAAACGGATCGCACGTGCCGGAGAACCCCCTCTGCAGGCACGATTTCCGTGGGCGCGGCCATCGGCCGGAGATGGCCTACGCCGCATCGTCCAGCTTGACCGCAAAGCCGCGCTGTACCCCTGGCCGGGCGAACAAGGCGTCGTACCAGCGCCGGATATTGGGAAAGCGATCGAGCGAAATCTGATGGCGCTCATGCCGCCATGCCCACCCGAGGATGGCGAAATCCGCCACGGAGAGCTCGCCCGCGACGAATTCCACTTCCGCCAGCCGCCGGTCAAGCACGCCGTAAAGACGGTTGGTTTCCTCTGAATAGCGCTTGAGCCCATAGTGCCGGTCAGCCTCCGGCTCCACAGTGCGGAAGTGATGGACTTGTCCCGGCATGGGCCCGAAGCCGCCCATCTGCCACATCAGCCACTCCAGTACCGGTACCCGGTCGCGCAGGGATGCTGGCAGGAATTTGCCGGTCTTCTCGCCGAGGTAGAGCAGGATCGCGCCGGATTCGAACACGCTGATCGGCTGGCCGCCGGGACCATCGGGATCGACGATGGCCGGAATCCGGTTGTTAGGACTGATGCGCAGGAAGTCCGCCTGGTGCTGCTCGCCCTTGGTGATGTTCACCGTCTTGACGGTGTACGGCAAGGCCATTTCCTCGAGCGCGACGCTGATCTTGCGTCCGTTCGGCGTGTTCCATGTGTGCAGGATGATGGTCATGGGAGTCGGTAGATGATGAGGGGGTTCGCCCTGGCTTGCGCCCGGCTCAGCTCAGCGGCACGCCAACGTGCTGCCGGAAGCCGGCGCGCCCGCCGATGCCCTGGTACCAGCGGTCCAGGTCCGGCATTGCGGGGCGGTCGACCTGGGCGTCGAGGCCGTACCAGCGGCGCGCGTAAGCGCCCAGCACCAGGTCAGCCAGCGTGAACGCGCCGCCCTCGAGAAAATCGCGGCCTTGCAGCTGCCGGTCGATCATCCGCCACAGGCCCGCCACGGTGGCGGCGTCGGCATTCAGGCGCGCCACGTCGCGCTCTGCGGCCGGCGTTCGCACATAACCCCAGAATACCGGCCTTTCCGCCGGCTGCAAGGTCGGAAGGGACCAGTCCAGCCAGCGGTCCACGCTTGCGCGCACCTTCGGCTCGGCAGGGTACAGCGTGGCGCCCTTCCCGTACTGCATGGCAAGGTAGCGCAGGATCGAATTCGACTCCCACAACACAAAGCCGTCATCGATGATCGTAGGGACGCGCCCGTTCGGATTCAACGCAAGATACTCGGGCCGGTCGTTGCCGCCGAATTGCATGCCGGCGTCGATCCGCTCGAACGGCAGGCCGAGTTCGTCGCAACACCAAAGCACCTTCTGCACATTGACCGAATTCGCCCTGCCCCAGATCGTCAGCATTCCATGCGTCCCCAGTGAAAACACCTTGTTCGCGGAAGACGTCAACGATACACCAGGCAAGGCCGCGCTGCCGGGACGCCGGGCGATGGCCGCTGGGCGTCCCGGTTTGGATATCGGGCTCAGTGCGAGAACAGCACGGGAATCGTCATGGTTTCCAGCAACGTCCGGGTTACGCCACCCAGCATCACCTCGCGGAACCTGTTGTGCCCATAGGCGCCGGCCACGATGAGATCGGCTTCCAGGTCGGCGGCTTCCGACAGCAGCCGCTCGCCCGCGTCGGCGAGGTCGGTCACGGGGAGGTTGCATACCGCCGCCGTCACGCCATGCGCCGCCAGCCAGGTCGCGGCGTACTGCGCAGGCGTATTCCAGGGGTCGCCGGCCTTGCCCGCCACCGTGCAAGTGACAATGGTCACGGCCTCGGCCTGGCGCAGAAATGGCAGCGCATCGTGGATGGCGCGTGCCGCCTCGCGCCCGCCGTCCCAGGCGATCAGCACGCGGCCGCCAACGGTCTTGAACCGGCCCACCCTGGGAATCGCCAGTACCGGCCGGCCACTGGCAAGCACGATGGATTCGACAAACCCCTCGGCCACGAAGGCCATCGGGTCCGCCGGGTCGGCCTGGCCGACCACCAGCAAGTCTGCCAGGCGCGCTTCGCGCTGGCCGATGGCCAGGGGAAGCCCGTCGAATGCCCGCCATTGCGCAGTGATCGGCAGCGCTTCCGTCGCGCCCTCGAAGCTGCGCCGCATGACCTCGACATCCTCCTCGTAACGTGCCTGAAGGGCATCGAGGTAGCGCGCGCCGTCGGGCAGCCGGTACACCCACGCGGGCTCGGGGCGGTGGCAGGCGAACATGCCGACCAGCGTGGCTTTGTGCCTGACGGCCAGCTGCGCGGCGATTTCGATGCGATGGTATGACCGCCGGCTGGGATCGAGAATCACCATGATGGTGGCGTAGGACATAAGAAGGCTCCCGCCCGTCGGCCGGGCTCGTGATCGCGTCAGAATGCACTGTAGCGCCTGCGCCGCACAGCGCGAGCGCTACCTGTCCGGTCGTTGCGCCAGGTCAATATGGCCGGGCCGCGGCCATCGGGCAACGCCGCACATGAAAATCCGCGGCAGTGCGAGCCGCGCTTCGATGCCTTCGCGATGCGCGCAACGGATGTCGGCATTCCGTGAACACCCGGCAGGCACGCCTACATGACGGCCATCCGCCCGTCGGCAAGCAATTGCGAGAACCAGCCGCCTGCCAGCGTGGCCAGTTCCTCTATCGCGGCGGGCTCCTCGAATACGCGGCCCTCGCCCGCCACCAGCCGCAGTTGCCGCGGACAGCGAAGGCTGGCGAACGCCAGGTCATTGATCCGGATGCCTTCCGGATCGCCGGCACCCACCACAAGAAGCGTAGGTACGGCCACCTTGCCCAGGGTGTCGGCGTCGGCCAGGTCCACTCGCCCCGCGGCGAGCACGAGCGTGTGCAAATCCGCGCCCGCGTCTCCCGCCAGCTTCAACGCGGCGGCGGCGGCGGTGCCGGTGCCAAAGCAGCCGACGGGCAGCACCGGCAAGCGCAGCCGCGTGCGAACGTAGCCCGGCACCGCTTGTATCACCGTTCGCAGCCGTCCGGCCAGCATGGCAATATCCTGGCGCTTTTCCGCCCGCATGGGCTCCCTAGGCCCGATCAGGTCCACCAGCAGCGTAGCCAGTCCCCTGGCGTTCAGTTTCCTCGCGACATACTGGTTGCGCACAGCGTGGTCGCCGCCCCCGCTGGCATGGACCATCAGCACCAGCCCTACCGGATTGCCGGGGGCGTCAAGCACGCCGTGAAGCCTGGTGCCGTCGCACGCAATGCCTACCGGCAAGCCATCGGCCAGGGCTCTTGCTCCGATGGCCTCGGCGTTGCGCGATTCAATGTCGCGCCACAACAGCGCGCGGACCTCCGCGTCGTCCACCTGCGGAAAGCGCTGGTAGGCATGGTGGATATCGGGATCCGTCCCGGCTGCCCGCAGGCACACGACCTCGTCGGCGCAGGCGCGGACCACCGCCAGGCCTTTTGGTGCGCCGATGGGAACGGCGCAAACCAGCCTGGCCGGCTGCTGCCTGCGCACGGTATGGATCGCCGCCATCATGGTGGCGCCAGTGCAGATCCCGTCATCCACCAGGATCACAACGCGGCCATGCGGGTCCAGCCGCGCGCGATGCGACGTGTAGATCGCGCATTGTTGCCGCAGCAGATCGAGCTTTGCCAGCCGCTCCTGCGCAAAATGGACGGGATCGGGCTGTCCCCCCGCCGGGCGCTCAACGGCGTAGGTCCAGCCGTTCTCCGTCACGGCGCCAATCGCGGCGACGGCGTTGTCCGGGCCGGCAAGCTTGCTGACCAGCATCACATCGAGATCGCCCTCCAGGGCGTCGGCAAGTCCGCGCCCGACAGCTACCCCGCCCTTCGGAATGGCAAGGATCAGGGGATGCTGGCCACGATAGGCGCGCAGCGCTTCAGCTAGCTGCACCGCGGCGTCCTCGCGGCTCTCAAAGCGGGCAACTAGCGGATTCATCAGATTAGCTCCTCTGCTGTGTGCCACGGCAGCGCGGCGCGGCTAGCGCCCAGAATAGCCCCCCGGTGGGGGTACCACTTGCGCTATGTCAAGGATTGGCAACAGCCGGTCTCAACGTGAAGCGCACCCTACTCACGTGCCCCTCCGGATACCAGAGCGTGTTCCATATCAGGCACTGCCAGTTCACCGGTGGTGCGTCTGGCGCCGGGAACGCTAGATTCGGCCCTTTACCAGCAATACGATGACGATCAGCAATACCAGTCCCAACAAGCCGCTGGGCGCGTAACCCCAGTTCCGGCTGTGCGGCCAGGCTGGCATTGCGCCGATCAGAACCAGTATCAAGAGAATTAACAGAATAGTCCCCAGCATTTCGCGCCCTCCTTGACTTCCAGCCGCTGCTTGTCAGGTCACTATATGTGGGCATCAAGCCTGGCAGTTGTCGTGTATCAAGCCGCGCGCAGGCGCGACGGGCAGCGTGCGATGGCGGCGCTGGCCCTGTCTTGCGCGGAGCTTCCCGATCAGGACATCGCGTCCATGACGCAAGCCGATGCCCTAAAGGACGGCGCCAGACAGTACACCGACGCCGGCGGTGACGGCCATGGCGAGAGCGCCCCAGAAGGTGACGCGTCCCGCGCCCGATATTCTGCTGGCACCGCCGACCTGCGCAGCGACGGCGCCTAGCGCGGCGAGAAAGATGAGCGACATTCCCGATACCCATGGCATCAGCCCGCGGCCAGGCGCCAGCCAGGCCACCACCAGCGGAAGGAACGCGCCGACGGCAAAGCTGGCGGCCGATGCCATGGCAGCCTGGATGGGTTGTGCGCTCAGCGCCTGCGAAATGCCGAGCTCATCGCGTGCATGGGCCGCCAGGCTGTCGTGTGCCATGAGTTGCGCCGCTACCTCCCTGGCAAGACCCGGCTCAAGCCCCCGCTCCACATAAATCGTCGCGAGTTCGTGCTGCTCTGCGGCGGGATCGGCATCCAGCTCTCCACGCTCCCGCCTCAGGTCGGCCTTCTCGGTGTCCACCTGCGAATGGACCGAGATATATTCCCCCGCGGCCATCGACATGGCTCCGGCCACCAGGCCCGCGATGCCGGTCATCAGGATGTTCGCCTGGCTCGCACTGGCGGCGGCGACGCCCAGCACCAGGCTGGCGGTCGAGACAATGCCATCATTGGCACCGAGCACCGCGGCGCGCAGCCAGCCTGTGCGATCAACCCGGTGACGTTCACTGTGGCGGGATAAGGACCTCATGGTGCAGCGGCCTCCGATATCGACTGCAGATGACCTGAGGATGCTACCTGCGAGGCCTCCCGGTTGCAACGAAGGCACCCGTTTCCCCGGCCATGCCTGCACGCGGATACGCATTCAGTCGATGGCAAAACGCCGCACCAGCCAGCCGCGCAGCGCATAGGTCAGACAGCAATAGCCAAGGAGAATCGGCAACAGCAGCACCCAGAACACGCCGGGGGGCGACACCAGCCCCAACGGCGCCGCCAGCGGCGAGTACGGCAGCCAGATGCCGGCCAGGCAGATCGCGACACCGGTGGTGATCAGCGCGGTACTGCCACGGCTTTGTATGAACGGGATCTTGCGGGTGCGGATCACATGGACGATCAGGGTCTGCGACAGCAGCGATTCCAGGAACCAGCCGGTCTGGAACAGGTGCTGCTGCGCTGGCGTACTCGCACCCAGCAGCCAATAAAGCGTGGCAAAGGTGACGTAGTCGAACAGCGAACTGATCGGACCGATGCACAGGATGTAGCGGCCGATCTTGCCGATCTCCCAGCGGCGCGGACGGCTGATGGCATCCTCGTCGACGTTGTCCGTCGGCAGCGCGGTCTGCGAGAAATCGTAGAGCAGGTTGTTCGTCAGCACCTGGATCGGCGCCATCGGCAGGAACGGCAGCCAGGCGCTTGCGCCGAGCACGCTGAACATATTGCCGAAATTCGAGCTGGCACCCATGCGCAGGTACTTGAGCAGGTTGGCAAAGACCTTGCGGCCTTCGATCACGCCGTCGTGCAGCACCAGCAGGCTCTTTTCCAGCAGGATGATGCTGGCCGATTCCTTCGCGATATCGGCGCCGCTGTCCACCGAGATGCCTACGTCGGCCGCCTTGAGCGCCGGTCCGTCGTTGATGCCGTCGCCCAGCACGCCCACCACGCGTCCGCGCGCCCGCAGGGCCTTGACGATGGCCGCCTTGTGCGCCGGCGCCAGCTTGGCGAAGAGCTGCGTGCGTTCGGCCAGTTCCCCCAGGGCTTGCGGCGAGAGCCCGTCGAGTTCGTGGCCGAGCACCGCGCGGTCCACGTCGATGCCGACTTCCCGGCAGATCTTGCGCGCGATCACCGGGCTGTCGCCGGTCAGCACCTTGACCTCGATGCCGCTGCCGCGCAGCGCCGCCAGCGCAGGCGCCGCGCTCTCCTTGGGCGGGTCGATGAAGGCGATATAGCCGAGCAGGATCAGCGCGGATTCGTCCGCCACCGAGTAGGGCTGCGTATCGGGTGCCGGCGGCAAGGGCTTGTAGGCGATCGCGATCACCCGGAAGCCATCTTCGTTGAGCGCATTGCAGACCGTCATCAGGGAATGGCGATGCGAATCATCCAGCGCAATGGCCTGCCCGCCAAGTTCAGCGCTGGCGCAGACTGCGTAGACCTCCTCCACCGCACCTTTGCAGACCAGCAGCCGGCCCTGCGGCCCATCCACCACCACCGACATGCGGCGCCGCTCGAAATCGAACGGCACCTCGTCGATCTTGCGATAGCCGCCCTGTTGCCGCAGCATTTCGCCCACCTCGTCATGGAAAAGCACCGCCTTGTCCAGCAGGTTGTGCAAACCCGACTGGTGGTAGCTGTTCAGGTAGGCGAATTCCAGCACGCGCGCGGTCTCCCGGCCAGCCAGGTCCACATGCTTTTTCAGGATGATGCGGTCCTGCGTCAGCGTGCCGGTCTTGTCGGTGCACAGCACATCCATCGCCCCCAGGTTCTGGATGGCGCTGAGGTGTTTCACGATCACCTTGCGGCGCGACATGGCAAGCGCGCCCTTCGCCAGGTTCACGGTCACCAGCATCGGCAACATCTCGGGGGTCAGCCCCACGGCGACGGCCACCGCAAACAGCAGCGCCTCCAGCCAGTCGCCCTTGGTCAGTCCGTTGATCAGGAACACCAGCGGCGCAAGGATCACGATCAGGCCGATCATCAACCGGGCGAAGCGCTGCAGGCCTTGCTCGAATACCGTGCCGGACGTCTCCTCCGACAGCGAGCGGGCGATGCCGCCGAACATGGCGCGCGGCCCGGTCAGCACCACCACTACGGTCGCGCTGCCGCTGACCACGGCCGTGCCCATCAGCACGATGTTCTCCAGCGTGCCGGGTTCGTCGCCGCTGGCGCTCTCGCGCGCGAATTTCTCCACAGGCAGCGATTCCCCGGTGAGGGCCGACTGGTTGACGAACAGATCCTTCGACGCCAGCAGCCTGGCATCGGCGGGGACAAGATCGCCCGCCGCCAGGTGGACGATGTCGCCCGGCACCAGCGCGCCGATCGGCAGTTCGCTGATGACGGGCGATGTCCCCGGCCCGGCCCGGCGCTGCGTGGCGGCGGTGGTATGGACCATGGCGCGCAGCGCTGCCGCCGCGCGTCCGGAGCGGCGCTCCTGCACGGTGGCCACGCCAACGCTGAGCATCACCATCACCGCGATCACGCCCGAGGCGTCGTAGTCGTGGATGACCGCCGATACCGCTGCCAGCGTCAGCAGCAGCACATTGAGCGGATTGAGCAGGCGGCGCAGCAGGTCGATCACCGCCGGACGCGGGCGCTCGTGCTCCACCAGGTTGGGACCATGGCTTTGCAGCCGCAATCCGGCCTCGGCGTGGGTCAGGCCTTCCAGGGTGGCGTCCAGTTGCTTGAGCAAGGCTGCCAGAGGCGTGCTGGCAGCCCGCAGCAACGCCTCCGGCATGCCGCTGGACGCGGGCACCGGGCCGCCCGGAGCGCCGGATGATGCGGGATGCCGGCGGCGCAGGCGGCCCACCGTCTCGCCAAGGTACCGGATGGCCCGGACGATCATCACGGCCGCCTCGCCTGCGCTTGCGCGGCACCGGCGTCCCAGCCCCCGCCCAGCGCCAGGAACAATGCCACGGTGTCCTGCAGCCGCTGGGTCCTGGCCTGCAAGTAGCCGATATCGGCCTGGTGGTACTGCGCGTTCGCCACCAGCACCTGCAGGTAGCCGGCGGTGCCGGCCTGGAAGTTGGCCTGCAACTCCTGCAGGGCCTCGAATGCGAGGTCCCGCGCCTGGCGCGTGGCGGCGACCAGTTCGCCGTCGTGCTCCAGCGCGCGCAGCGCATCGGCCACCTGCCCGAAGGCAGCCAGCACAACTTGCCGGTAGCCGGCCTGCGCGGCTTCCCACTGGGCCACGGCGGCTTGCCGCCGGTAATATAGTTCGCCACCGTGGAACAGCGGCGCCGCGATGCCCGCCCCGAGGCTCCAGACCGCGCTGTTGCCACCGAACAGGGAACCTATCTGCAGGCTGTCGCGGCCGTAGCCGGCGCTCAGGGTAACGGCGGGAAACATGGCGGCGGTGGCCACCCCCACGTCGGCACTGGCAACGTGAAGCTGCGCTTCGGCCAGCAGCACATCCGGACGGCGCCGGACCAGCTCCGCCGGCAGCAGCCGGGGAATGTCAGCCGGCAAGCGCAAGGTCTCCAGCGTCACGGCAACGGGGTCGCCCTCGGCCGGGTAATGGCCCGACAGGGTCGCCGCCAGGTGATCCGCCTGCTCCAGCCGCTGCCGCAGCGGCGGCAGCGTCGCCTCCAGCGAGGCAAGCTGCACCGCCAGGCTCAGCTCGCTGACGTGCGCGGCGGTCCCGGCCTGCACCTGCGCGCCCGTAATCTCGACCTGCTCGCGCACCAGCGCCGCCAGCTCGGTGGTGGCCTGGATCTGGGCGGCGTAGCCGGCCTGGGCGATCACCGTGTTGACCAGGTTGCCGGTCAGCACCAGGTAGGTGGCGCCCAGCATCTGCCGCTGCAGGTCGACCTGCGCGGACAGCGCCTCGACCGCGCGCCGGTTCAGGCCGAACAGGTCGAGCGTGTAGCTCACGGTGGCAGTCAGCGAGAACAGGTTGAAGACGCTGGAGGGAACGGCCTGGCCAAAGCGGACCGGCGTGGCCGCCTGCCGCGTGGCCCCGGCGGTGGCGTCCAGCTGCGGATAGAACACGCCCGCACCGGCGCGCATGGCGGCCTCGCTCTGCCGCAGGTTGGCCTGCGCCGCCTGCAGCGTGGGGTTGCCAGCCAGCGCCTCGTCCATAGCGCCGTCCAGCGCGGCGCTGCCGAACATGCGCCACCAGTCCGCCGGCAGCGCGGCCGCATCGGTGAAGCGCTGCGAGACGCCATCGCCGGCCGGCGTCTGCGCCGCGTCTCCCCCGCGCGTGAAGCTGGCCGGCACGGCCGGGTCGGGGCGCACGAAATCCGGCCCCACGGCGCAGCCGCCCAGCAAGGCAAGGACCGCCGCGATCCCGGGCAGCGCACGGCGCCTCACGATGCGCCGCCCACGTAGACATCGACCAGCTGGCCCGGATAGACATTGACGTCGGGCGGCGGGCTGAACTTGAACAGCAAGGGCAGCACGCGCACGTCCACGCGCTCGGTGCGCTGGTCGGAAAGCTGGATCTTGGGCGTGACGTAAGGCTGCATGCGCAAGAACTCGAGCGCGATGCTGGTATTGGTGCCGCGCACGAACATCCTCGCCTGGATGCCCTTGCCCGCCTTGCCGCTGGGCAAGCGCTGCAGCAGGATCTCGTCGACATACACGCGCACCGCGAGCGTGCCGGGCGCGCTGCCCATGACCATCACGGGCGTGTTGCCCTGCGTGTAGGTGCCATAGGTGCCCAGCGAGGACACGAAGGCGCCCACCGCCGTATTGACCGACATCACCACGCCATCCACCGGCGCGCGGATCACGTACTTGCCGAGCAATGCCGCCGAGGCGGCAGCGGCCTTGCGCGAAGCGTCCACCTGCCGTTCCTGGTTACGGATATCGTAGACCCAGGCGCCGGCGCGCGTCAGCTCCAGCTGGCGGCGCGCCACGTCGAGGTTGCCGCGCGCCACGCGCACCGCGTTGGCTGCGTTGTCCATGGCGTCCTGGCTGACGGAACGGGCGTTGAGCGCATAGGATCGCTGCAGTTTGTCGAACTGGTCCTGGACTGTCTTCAGGCCCGCGGCACTCGCCTCCGCCTGCGCGCGCGCCACTTCCAGCGTCTCCTTGCGCGGTTGCGCCTTCAGTTGCGCCAGCGCGGCCTCGGCGGCCTCGGCCTGCGCCTGTTGCTGCGCCGCCAGCGCGCGCTGGACCGAATCTTCGATCACCAGCAGCTCCTCGCCCCGCCTGACCTCCTGCCCCTCACGCACGGGGATGCGCACCACCGTGCCCGCGACCTCGGGATAGAGGTTGATGTTGGCGCCGTTATCCTGGTAGCTCTCGATGATGCCGTTGGCGTAGATACCGCTCTTGTAGGGGTTGGCGGCGGGCTCGAACGCCGGCGGCAGCGGCGGCCTTTGCTGGGCGTAGAAGATGGCGGCCACCACGCCGGTCACGGCGCCTGCCACGGAGAGGATGAACAACCACCTGATCTTCATCCAGCCTCTCCCCGCTCGATGCGCTTGAGCCTGCCGTCTTCCATGTCGAGGATGCGGGTGGCCATGTCGAAGATGCGGGCATCGTGCGTGACGATGACGATGCAGCGATGCTCGTTGAGAATATGCGTCTTGACGAAAGCCATGATGGCGTGGCCGGTGTCTCCGTCGAGCGAAGCCGTGGGCTCGTCGAGGATCAGGATATCCGGCTGGCTGACAATGGCGCGCGCAATGGCCACGCGCTGCTGCTCTCCGCCGCTGAGCTTGATTGGCGGCAGCTGGGCACGGTTGGCCAGGCCGACGATCTCCAGGTAATGTTTGGCCTCGTTCAACGCATCGTTCCAGTCGCGGCCCTTGAGGATCAGCGGGATCGCCACGTTCTCCACGGTTGTCAGGCGCGGAAACAGGTGGAAGTCCTGGAACACGAAGCCGATCCTGGCGAGCCGGAATGCGGCCAGCGCGTCGTTGTCCAGCGTCCAGATGCTGGTGCCGTCGATCATCACCTCGCCGCCGTCCGGGCGCAGGATGCCGGAGATGACACTCAGCAGCGTGGTCTTGCCGCTGCCGGACGGGCCCACGATAAACAGGATTTCGCCGAAGTACGCCTCGAAGCTGACCTGCCGCAGCGCATTGGTCCGGGCCTCGCCTTCGCCGAACCACTTGTCCAGCGCCTTCGCGACAATCGCAACCCGCGGCATGCTTACCCCCGGAAGATGTCGAAGGGCTCGATGCGCAGCACCTTGCGCACGCCGATATAGCCCGACACCCCGGCGATCACGATCACCATGACCAGCGCCAGGCCCAGGTTGTGGAAGGTGATCATGGCGGCGTAGTTGGGCAGGCGCAGCCGCGCCAGGCTGATCAGGATGGCGCACAGGCCAATGCCCAGGCCGTAGCCCGTCAGTGCGGTGAAGGTTGCCTGGAACACGATCATCGCCACCAGTTCGTGCCCTTTGGCGCCGATCGCCTTGAGCGCGCCGAACTTCTCCAGGTTTTCCAGGATAAAGGTGTAGAAGGTCTGCCCCGAGATCGACAGCCCGACGATAAAGCTGATCACGGTCATCAGCAGGATATTGGTGCCGAGCCCGGTCTGGTATTTGTAGAAGTCGGAGATGCGCTGGATGAACTGGTCCTTGGTCAGCGCGCGGTAGCCCAGCTTCTGCACCTCTCGCTGAATCCGCGTCACATCGGCCGCGGACTTCGGTTCGACCAGGATGTAGGAGATCGTATAGCGCGCGGTCGGCAGGTACTGGATGGCGCGCTGGTAGGTCGTATAGAGCGTCGGCACGCCGAACAGTCCGGTGGTGGAGACCTGCGCAATGCCGACCACCACGCCGCGATGGTCGTTGATCTCGAAATCCGTGCCGACCACGGGATCTTCCAGCTTGCGGAATTCGGCATCCTTGACCACCAGGAAAGCATTCTCGGCGTAGATGTCCTCAACCCTGCCGCTGAGTACCTCGGGCCGCCCGAACAGGCTGGCATCGTCGATGCCGACCACCGTCACGGGCTGGTACGTGCCGCTCTTGAGCCGTACCAGCGCGCCGCCGGAGTAAAGCGGCACCGCGAACTTGACGCCCTCGATGCTACGCACGGCATTGAGCATGTAGTCCGGCATGCCGATGGTGTTGGCTACGGTATTGACCGCCGGGTCCATGACCCAGATGCTCGCGCCAATGTTGTACACGGTCGACGATGAGCGGTTGAGCACGCCGGCGAACAGCGACGTCATCTCGATCATCAGGAACACCGCGAACGTGATCCCGACCAGCAGGCCGGTGAACTTGGCCCGGTCGTTGACCAGCAGCTTGTAGGCGAGCTTGAGAATGCCGGGCACCATACTTTTTCTTGCTTGTCAGCGTGCTGCATTGGCCCCGCTACCGACCGCTATCGCCCGCTCCGGGCGGGATCCGGCGGGGCATCAGGAAGCGGGGCGAGCCCCGCGGCAAATCTCGCGCCCGCGCCGCTCAGGGGTGCAGCGGCGACTGCACGCTGCCGGAGCGCTCGCGCTCACGCTCGTTATGCAGCACGCTGGCGAGCATGTTCCATTGCGAGCCGAGGGCGTCGACCAGATCATCCAGGGAGAGCACGCCAACCACCGACTCGGCATCCGTGACCGCGAGCCGGCGCACGCCGTGCGCCAGCATCGCCTGCAGCGCGTCGTCGATGCCGGCATCCTTGCCGATCGCAACCACGCCGCGCGTCATCACGTCGGCCACGGTTGCCTGCCCGGGCGCCACGCCCGCGGCCGTGCTCTCCAGCACGATGTCCCGGTCCGTCACGATGCCGATCGCGCGCTGGCTGCCGCCAAAGGGCTCGGTCACCACCAGCGCGCCGACGTGGCGGTCGCGCATCTGCACCGCGGCGTCGCGCAGCGTGCAGGTATGCGGGATATGAACGGCGGACAGCGAGCAAATCTCTTCGATCCTCATCACGATTCTCCTGGCGTGGCCGGGTGCGGCCGGGTGTGGCCGGGCTGCACGCGCCCATCAAGCTTCGCTTGCAGTACATCGGCGATGCGCAGGGGCCTTCAAGGCACGCCGGACCTGAACTCAGTCTAGCGCCGGGCGCGCGGTCGCCATTGATGCAAATCAACCCGTTTGCCGGCTGTTGCAGCGCCGGAAAGGCAGGAGCGCTCTGCGCCATGGCGCCAGGCATTGACAAGGATCAACCGGCGCGCGCGCCCGCTGCCTATAGTTGGAGGTGCCTTTGCGCTATCCGCCATGGCGGATACGTCACGCCTCATCCCACCCACATCCGATTCGACCAAACCAGCCAGGAGAACGCCGTGAACGACCTCAGATCCGCCCTGTCCGCGCACCGTGTCACGCTGCAGCACGATATCAACGTCTTGCTGGCCGATGTGCAGGCATTGCTACGCGACACCGCCGCCCTGACCGGCGAGCAAGCCGGCCAGGCCCGTGAGCAGTTCAAGGCACGGCTGGAGACGCTTCAGCTACGCCTGCGGGACCTGCAGGCGCAAGGCCGCGACCAGGTCCGCGACTGGGCCGACGCCGGCGAGGAGTACGTGCATGCGCACCCATGGCGCACGCTTGGCGCGACCGCGGCCGTTGCCGCCGCCTGCGGGGCGCTGTTCGCCCTGGCGCTCGCCCGCCGCGACTGATCGCAACATGGCGCCTTGGGAGCCCCGCTATCACCGCTGGCTCAATATCGGGCTCCTGGCGATCTCCGCGGTCACGCTGAGCGCGGGATCGCTGCTCTACTGGTTCGGATCGGCCGCGCTCGCGCGCGCCGTGTGGCTGACAGGCGTCGTACCGGTGCTGATTTCGCTGGCCGCCAGCACCATCCTGGCGGCGTGGCGCCGCCAGGCCGGCGTGGACGTCCTTGCGCTGCTGGCCATCGGCTTCGCATGGTGGCTCGGCGAGCACTTTGCCGCGGCTGTGATCAGCCTGATGCTGGCCAGCGGGCGCGCGCTGGAGAGCTACGCGGAAGCGCGCGCCTCAAGCGAGATGAGCGCGCTGCTGCGCCACGCCCCGCGCGAGGCCAGCCGTTACGAAAACGGGGAATGGCGGCCGGTGCCGCTGGACCTCGTGCGTCCTGGCGACCGCCTGCTGGTACGCGCCGGCGAAGTGGTGCCTGCCGACGGGACGCTGATCCAGTCCGCCGACCTCGACGAATCCACCCTGACCGGCGAAGCCATGCCGCAGCGCCGCGCGCCGGGCGAGCCGCTGCGCAGCGGCGTGGTCAACGCCGGCGCGCCGTTCGAGATGCTCGCGGGCGCCACGGCGGCGCAAAGCACCTATTCGGGCATCGTCCGCCTTGTGCGGGAGGCACAGCAAAGCCGCAGCCCGTCCACGCGCATGGCCGACCGCTACGCCCTGCTGCTGGTGCCGCTGGCACTGGCGGTGGCCGGCGCCGCCTGGTTTGTGACCGGCGATGCGCGCCGGGCGCTCGCGGTGCTGGTGGTGGCAACGCCCTGCCCGCTGATCCTGGCGGTGCCGGTGGCCATCGTCTGCGGCATGTCGCGCAGCGCCAGCCGCGGCATCCTGACCAAGAGCGGCGCCGCGCTCGAAAGGCTGGCGCAGGGCCGCGTGCTGTTCTTCGACAAGACGGGCACGCTGACCGCCGGCCAGGCCCGCCTCTCGGCCATCGAGGCGGCGCCGGGACACACGCCCGATGACGTGCTTCGGCTGGCTGCCTCGCTGGCACAGGCATCGGTGCATGTGAGCTCACGCGCACTGGTCGCCGCGGCGCGCGAGCGCGGGCTGGCGCTGGCGCTGCCTGCCAAGGTCGGCGAGGATCCCGGCGCCGGCCTGAGCGGGATCGTCGACGGCCACGCCGTCACCCTGGGCTCGCTGGCGCATGTGGCCAGGACAACCGTGCCAAAGCCGTGGAGCGCAGCCTTGCTACGGCGCCTGGGCCATGAGGGTGCGTCGGCCGTCTTCCTCGGCGTCGATGGCGCCATGCGCGGCGCGCTGCAGCTCGCGGACCAGGTCCGGCTCGACACGCCCCGCGCGCTCAGGCTGCTCAGGCAGGCCGGCATCCGGCGCATGGTGATGCTGACCGGCGATCGCGACGACGTGGCGCAGATGACCGGCGCGATGCTGGGCGTGACGGAAGTGCGCGCCCAGCAAACGCCCGCGCAAAAGCTCGAGGCGATCCGCGAGGCGCAGCGCCACGACACCGTCATCATGGTCGGCGACGGCGTCAACGACGCCCCCGCGCTGGCTGCCGCTGACGTCGGCGTGGCGATGGGCGCCGCAGGCGCCGCCGCCTCGGCGCAGGCGGCCGACGTGGTCCTGCTGGTCGACCGCCTGGACCGCCTGGCGGAAGCCATCCAGATCGCCAGGCGCGCGCGCCGTATCGCCGTGCAAAGCGTGGTGGCGGGCATGGCGCTCTCCCTGGCGGCCATGATCGCAGCCGCCTTCGGCTACCTGCCGCCACTTGCGGGGGCGCTGCTGCAGGAGGTGATCGACGTCGCCGTGATCCTGAATGCACTGCGGGCACGCAAGGCTGGACCGGACTGGCGGCCTGCGCAGCTCTCCCGGGCCGAAGCCGCCAAACTGAAGACCGAGCACAACGAACTGGGCCAGGTGCTCGACCAGGTGAGATCGATGGCGGATCGCGTTGCCAGCCTCCCCGGTGGCGTCGCCGCCCTCGAACTCGCGCAACTCAACCAGGCACTGCGCCAGCAATTGCTCGCGCACGAGCGCCATGACGACGCCGACCTCTATCCGGAACTGGCGCAACGCCTTGGCGGCAAGGATCCGCTGGCCGCGCTGAGCGGCGGGCACCGCGAGATCTTCCGCCTGGTGGGCATGCTGGAACGCATCGCCGCCGACCAGCCCGCGGACGGGATCGACCTGGAAAGCGCGCAGGAAGTCCGGCGCCTGTTGTATGAGCTGAATGCGATCCTGCGCCTGCATTTCGCGCAGGAGGACGAGCTGTATCACGCGCTGGGCGACGCCTGACGGCCTGCCCGGCGGCGCGGTCAGCCTTGCGCGTCATTGCGCTGGATCAAGCGGCATGCCGCACCGCCGCCGATACTGGAAACACCGGCGCGCGGTTGACGTTGGCAGGCAGACTCAGACACGGACCGAATCCATCATGGCTAGCAGACTTTTCCCCGGCTCGCTCGCGGCAGCGGCATTGGCCGGGCTCATCGTTACCGCATTGCCCATCCATGCGGCACAGCCGAATCCTGAAGCCCTGCCCCAGGTACAGCAGGCCAATGGGATCGCCTATGTGTCCGGCGGCGTCGGCGAGGACGAGGCAAAGGCCATGCGCGCGGTGGCCGGCCGCTTCAATGTGCGGCTTGGCTTTTACAACGCCAAGGGCGGCGAGGCGCTGTCCGACGTCACCGTATCGCTCGTGGATGGCAACGGCAAGCGGCGCCTGCGGGTCGTTTCCAGCGGTCCCCTGCTCTATATGCAGGTACCGGCTGGCGCCTATACCTTGCGCGCCCAATACCAGGCCGACAGCCAGACGCGCCGGTTCACGGCTGGACGGAGCGCGGTCAACTACACATTCCGCCTGCGCATCAATGAAATGGAAGACGACTGGGTCTATTGCGAGTCGCGGTGTCCGCGGCCCGGCCGGTGATGAGATCGGCAGCATCGCGGTGTGCGCTCCTTGCGTCAATTGCGCGCGGCGGTTGCCGCAGATCAAAGCTCGCGCCAGTCATCTGGCTATATTGGGATCATGCATTCGCCGGATCGCGCGACGATCCCGGCGAATCACCTCTCCCCTGCCGGGCTATCGAAAGGAGTTCACCGTGCAAACCAATATTGGAACCGTTGACCGGACCCTCAGGATTGTCGTCGGCCTGGCCTTGATCGGCCTTGCCGTCACCGGCACGATCGGCGTGTGGGGATGGATCGGCGTGATTCCCGTCCTGACCGGGCTCGTTCGCATCTGCCCGCTCTACAGCGTGCTCGGCGTCAGGACCTGTCCGTCCGCGGGCGGCAAGTCCAACTGACACCTGAATGACATGGCCGGTGCCATTTTCCCCCGGCGCCCGGCAATGGAAAGCCTAAGCTTGATGCGGATCAACTGGCGCCGCCACCAGGCTTCTAGAATCGTCTGGCCGTGCCGGCATGGCAGCGGCCACGGCATGCGCCCACCGGCTTGCACCCGCGGGCATGGTCCCCCAATACGGAGATTCACATGACAGACCAGACCGACGCCCCGTTTGCGTTCTTCAGCGCCAGTTGCGAAGCGGGCCTGCGCGCGCTGACATTGATGCAGGAGAGCCGCGAGCGTTTCCTTGAAATCCAGCTGGACGCCATCCGCCGGGACATCAAGACCACGCACGAAGTCGGCGCGCAGCTTGCCAATGCCAGCGACTTCGCCGCCTTCGCCGCGCTGCCCGTCACCATCCTGCGTAACGAAGCCGAACATTGCGCACAACTGATGCAGGCGTGGATGAGTCTCGCCATCCACAACCAGACCGCCATGGTGGAACAGATGCGCGAAGCCGGCGAGTCCTGGCAGCGCTGCCAGGCGACGGGCTTGCAGCAGGCGGGGACTTCCGCCTCGATGGTGGCGCCGGTGCAGGCTTTGTTCGAGAAGTTCAGCCAGGCCGCGGCGTGGAAACCCGCGTTGAACGGCACCGGCGCGGAGCCGGCCGACAGCACCCTGGCCGCATCGCGCAAGAGGACCATCCATGCCAGCTGATCGCCCCGCCGGGATGCCCGCCAATCCGCCTGCGGGCCGGATCGCACTGGTAACCGGCGGCCTGGGCGGCCTGGGCGAAGCCATCGCGATGCGGCTGCACGATGCCGGCCATCGCGTGGCCGTCACCCATTCGATGGGCAATGACCATGTCGAAGCCTGGCTGATGCGCCAGCAGGCCGCGGGACGCGAATTCAGCGCCTTTGCCACCGACGTGGCCGATTTCGAAGCGTGCCAGTACTGCGCTGCGCAGGTCCTTGCCGAGATGGGCCAGGTCGATATTCTGGTCAACAACGCGGGCATCACCCGCGACATGACCTTCAGGCACATGACCAAAGCCGACTGGGACATCGTGCTCAAGACGGACCTGGACTCCATCTTCAACATGACCAAGCCCTTGTGCGACGGCATGGTTGGCCGCGGCTGGGGCCGCATCATCAATATCGCTTCGGTCAATGGCTCCAAGGGCGCCTTCGGCCAGACCAACTATTGCGCCGCCAAGGCCGGGATACACGGGTTCACCAAGGCGCTGGCGCTGGAAGTGGCAGCCAAGGGTGTGACCGTCAACACCGTCTCGCCCGGCTACCTGGCCACGCACATGGTCACCGACATGCCCGCCGACATCCTTCAGGCCAGGATCCTGCCGCAGATCCCGGTTGGCAGGCTCGGGCGGCCGGAAGAAGTTGCCGCGCTGATTACCTACCTGTGCTCCGATGACGCAGCATTTGTCACCGGCGCCAATATCGCCATCAATGGCGGACAACACATGCAATGAACGCACCCGCGCCAACCAGTGAACTCAGCGCCGCGCCCGAGGCGGAATGCGGCTGCGGCCCCATGGAGGCCGAACGTCAGCAGCTAGACGAGCAGGTACGCTCCACCTTGGCCAGCGCCACGCAAGGCATGTCGCTGGCCTCGTTCTGGCTGGCCGGACTGGACTGGGCATTGCACCTGGCGATCTCCCCCGGCAAGGTCGACACCGCCGTTGGGCAGTGGATGAGCGGGACGATTGCCGCCGCCGCCGGCATGTGGCCGGGGCCGGCGAGCGCGCAGCCAACGCCCGGCGTGCCGGCGCCGCCGTCGGACCTGCGCTTCGCCGACCCCGCCTGGTCGCAGTGGCCCTACCATTTCTGGCGCGACGTCTTTCACAACAACGAGGCGTTATGGGAGTCGCTGACGCACGGGCTGCGTGGCGTGTCCCCCCACCATGAGCGGATCGTGTCGTTCTGCGCGCGGCAGATGATCGATATCTGCTCGCCCGGCAATGCCTGGTGGCTCAACCCCGTGGTGCTGCAGACCACCGCCGCCAGCGGCGGCACCAACCTCCTGCACGGAACCCGGCACTGGCTGCACGATATGCAGGACGTGGTAGCCGACCTGTCGCACGATCCCAGCCTGCGCCGCCCTCCCACCTTCAAGGTCGGGCGGGACGTCGCTGTCACGCCGGGCAAGGTGGTGTTCCGCAATGCGCTGATGGAACTGATCCAGTATTCGCCGGCCGGTGCGGAGGTATGGCGCGAGCCGGTGCTGATCGTACCGTCCTGGATCATGAAGTACTACATCCTGGATCTCCAGCCGCGGGATTCGATGGTGCGCTACCTGGTCGGGCAAGGCCACACGGTCTTCATGATCTCGTGGAAGAACCCGGGCGCCGAAGCGGCCGGCATGGGCCTCGACGATTACCTGCAACTGGGAATACGGGCCGCGTTGCGCGTGGTTGGGGAACGCTGCCCCGACACGCGCATCCACGCCGCCGGCTATTGCCTGGGCGGCACCCTGCTGGCCATCTGCGCCGCGGCGCTAAGCCGCGACGACGATGGCGCGCCGCTGCAAAGCCTGACCTTGTTCGCCAGCGAGACGGACTTCACCGAGCCGGGAGAACTCGGCCTGTTCATCGACAGCAGCGCCTTGTCCACGCTGGACGCGATGATGCACCAGCAGGGCTACCTAGATGGCCCGCAGATGGCCGCCGCCTTCCAGATGCTGCACTCGCGCGACCTGGTCTGGTCCCGCATGATGAGCGAGTACCTGCTCGGCAAGCGGCTGCGCCCGAACGACCTGGTGTCATGGAACCGCGACCTCACCCGATTGCCTTACCGCATGCATTCGGAATGCCTGCACAAGCTGTTCCTCTCCAACGAACTCGCCACCGGGCGCTACTGCGTGGACGGGCGGCCCGTTGCCTTGTCCGACCTGCGGTTGCCGGTGTTCGCGGTGGGCACCGAGCATGACCACGTGTCGCCGTGGCGCTCGGTCTACAAGCTGCATCTGCTCACCCCTGCCCCGCTGACCTTCCTGCTGACATCGGGGGGGCACAATGCCGGCATTGTCTCCGAGCCTTCGCACCCTGGCCGGCGATATCGGGTGGAAACGCGTGACGCCAATGCGCCTTATGGCAGTCCGGAGCGGTTTCTTGCCAGGGCTGAGCGGCATGAAGGGTCGTGGTGGCCATGCTGGCAGGCGTGGCTGGTGGCGCATTCGACCGGGCGGGTTGGTGCGCGGGATGCGGGGTCTGGTGCGATTGCGGATGCGCCTGGGGGTTATGTGTTGGAGAGGTAGTGGGGGGATTTGATGGGGGAATCGGGGTAGGGATGCAGTGCACGTGCATAACTTCAACTTCAACTTCAACTTCAACTTCA
>NZ_JFJV02000126.1:0-47050 GCF_000611145.1 Cupriavidus sp. SK-3
GGAAGGCAGTAAGTTCGAGAGCTTGCGAGGGGGCAAAGCCCCCTCACACTCCCCAACCAGGTCGCCGCGGTTCGACCGGCCGCGCGATCCTCAAGCATCGCAGCAGCTCCACCGCCGCAGGTTTTACGCCAAGGAAGGGGGTCGGCCAGCTCGGCCGGTGGCGCGGAAAGCGCCCCTCAAGTGTCAATGAAACGTGAGACGCGGGGCCAGGCCCGCGCCGATCACAAGCCGAGTTCGGAGTGAGAGCCGAGGCGCACCAGGCGCAGCGTGTCGGCGTCGGGCTTCTGGTAGATCAGCACCAGGTCGGGCTTGACGTGGCAATCCCGGTGATCCTTCCAGTCCCCGGTCAGCGCGTGGTCGCGGTGCCGAGGTTCCAGCGGCTGGTCGTCGGCGAGCGCGACCAGGACGGGCACCAGGTCGGCGTCGAGCGTGGCCCGGTGCTGCCCTTTCGCCTCGCGCTTGTAGTCGCGCTTGAACTGGCCGGTGCGCTCAATCTGCCGCATGCAGATCGGCCATCAGATCGTTGACGGTGGCGAAGCGCGGCAGCTTGCCCTTGCGGGCTTCCTTCATCGCCTCGATGGTGGTGGCGTTCGGAATCAGCGGCTCGAAGGGCAGCGCCTTGTCCTGGGCCACCTTCGTGAGCAGCAGCCGCACCGCGTCGGACACGGTAAGGCCCATCGCGGCCAGGACGGCCGCCGCTTCTTCCTTGATCGCGCCGTCGATGCGCGTTTGTACGAGCTGGTTTGCAGCCATGATTGGTTCTCCGGTTGGGTTCGTGAATTACATTGTAATGCACGCCAAGGGAAAGGGCAAGGTTTAGCGGCCAAAAAGTTTAGCTAAAGTGCTTGACGATTAGGACATTTTGCCCTAATATAGCACTTGAAGGCCGGGCATTTCGCCCAGGTCAACTACCGGAGAAAGTCCGATGAACACCCAAGAGCAACCCGTTACCGCTTCCCTGGTCGCCGAGGCCCAGCGCCTCGACTTCCTGCCCGCCTACTTCGGCCCGCGTCTGATGATGCGCGGCGAGGCCCTGGTGTATGCCTGGCTTCGCCGGCTCTGCGAACGCTACAGCGGCGCGTATTGGCACTACTACACCTTGTCGGACGGCGGTTTTTACATGGCCCCCGACCTGGCCGACCGCCTGGAGATCGAGGTGGACGGCAACGGCTTCCGAGGCGAGTTGTCGGCCGACGCCGCCGGCATTGTCGCAACCCTGTTCGCGCTGGGCCAGCTCGCGGCCGAGGCCGCCGACACGGACGCCGGCGATGCCCTGATCGACCGCTATCACTTCCTGCGCGGCTTCGCAGCCAGCCACGCCGAGGCGGCCGCGATCTACCGGGCTATTGACTGATGAGGGGCGGCCCCGGCTTCGGCCGGGGCTTCCAGGAGGCGACCATGACCAGGAACAACGCTCCCCAGGCACCGACGAACAGCTACGCGACGGACGGCAAGTGCCACAACGCCGAGCCGGGCACCTACGGCCACGAATGCGGCAAGCCGGCCGCATGGATCGGCACGAACCACAAGGGGTTCAGCTCGGGATTCTGCGACGACTGCAAGCGCCACGGCTACGAAGCCCGCGACGTGATCGCGTGGCGGCGTGCTGACACTTGAGGGGCCGGCCGATGGCGAAGAAACGCAAGACGCCGGCCCAGCCGGGCCAGGACTGGAACGCGCCGGCGGCCGAGCTGCTGGCCGAGCTGCCCACCGAACGCGACGAGCTGCTGGCCGCCGCCGTGGCGGCCGTGGTGGAGATCGACGCGGCGATCATGCGCGGCGACGGTGCGGCCGCCGAGGCGGCCAGCGACCGATACGAGGCCGTCATCTGGAAGATGAACGGCGGAACGCACGTGGGCAGCATGGCCGACCACGACGCGCCCGGCCAGGTCATCGAGCGCCATTGCGCGGCGGTGCCTGGCGACGTGCCCTTGTGGGGCCAGCGCGGCCAGTTCCTGGTCGCGGATGGCGACATGCGCGCCCTGGTGGAGTACGAGGCCGGCTACGGCGGGCCGCTGGGTGCCCACTTCCAGTTCCACGTCATCGACCTGGACAGGCCGTTTATCTCCGAAACGGGCTACCGCTCGCACTTCGACACGGCGCAGGGCTGCATGACGGTGGACGAGGTTGCGCGCGGCATCCTGGCTGCGCAGCGAGCCGAGAAGAAGCGCCCGGTGATGGTCGAGGCCAGCTACCGCGACCGCCTGGCCGATGCTCCCCTGCCCGCTTGGCTGGCCGGCCTGGAGCCGCCGGCGCGGCGCGAACCGGCGACCGTCCTGGTGCCGCCGGGGTTCGTCCTGGTCGATGTGGTGCTGCCCTCGCATCGGGCCTTCATCGCCAGGCGCTGGGCGGCCGAGGCCGCGACCAGGATCAAGGCGGCCAGGGCCGCCGGGTTGGACGCCAAGGGAAAAATCACCGGCGCAGGCCCGGAGCGAGATCCCGCATCGCCAGAAACGACGATGACCTGCAGCATCGTCAAAGCCGACGATGCCGAGCCGGTCGAGGGCGGGCCTGTATCGCCGGAAACGACGATGCCGGGAGCGAGCGCGGCAACCTGCAGCATCGCCAGGAATGGCGATGGAGGCCCGGCCGACCGGGTGGAGTTCAAGCCCGGCCAGCGGTGCGAGATCGTGAGCGTCCATCACCCGGTTTTCGACCGCTACATCGGCAAGCGCATCATCATCGTGAAGGTGCATCCCGACACCCGCCAGGTGTGGGCGCACGACGACAGGCCGGTAACGTACAAGACCAATCGCGCAGGCCGGCGCGTGGTCGATTCAGACCCGAGCTGCATCCAGTCGATCTACGGCTTCGACCAGTTGCGGCTTATCACTTGACCAGGAGAACGAACGAATGACGAACGACGCCAATATCCGGCTGGAGTGCTTGAAGCCGGCCGAACGCTGGGCACAACCGACCGGCGAGGAAGTCCGCGAGGTGCTGCGCCTGGCCGGGTTCAGCGGCAGCAAGGCCGCGAAGGCGCTGGGGCTGGGCGCGAAGGGCGACCGCACGATCCGCCGCTGGATCGGCGAGGACACCCCGATTCCCTATGCGGCATGGGCGATCCTGTGCGACCTGGCCGGGCTGGGCGTGATCTGGAAAGAGGATTGACGCCAAGGGAAAGGTTTTAGCGGCTAAAGTTTAGCCTTCGGATTCCGGTAAAGCGAAAAAAGTTTAGCTAAAGTGCTTGACAGGCTAGGGCATTTTGCCCTAATATAGCACTTGAAGGCCGGGCACATCGCCCAGGTCAACTACCGGAGAAAGTCCGATGAGCGACAACAAGATCATGCCCTGGATTGACGAGCTGGAGGGCGCGGCAGCGACCGACTTCCCGGCCCGCCGTGACGAGATCGCGGCCATGATGGCCGAGGCGGCCGAGCTGGTGCGCAAAGCCGAGGAACTGCGCGGCAAGGCGTACTTCGCCGGATGCTCCCTGGAGGGGCAGGCCAAGGGCCATTGGTCGATGGAAGCCGTCGAGCAGGCCAAGCGCCGGGCCGGCTGGTAAGAGCACATGGCCCGGTCGGCAACGGCCGGGCCTATCGAGGACGCCAAGAAGGGAGTATTGCGTGAGCCGAGGCAAGATCAAGGGCGGCCCCAGGTGGAGGAACGCCCCGGAGTGATCCGGGGCGCTTGGCCTGGTGCTGGCACACCGTAACCATGCTTCCGAGTGGGAGCACCCAGCATTCAACACGTAAGCGCGTGGAGGGTCAAGCTATGTCCAACATCATCAAGTTCCCCAAGGAGATCGAGCAGCCCGCCGCGCCCGCGCCGGTGGAGCCTGCCGCCGCGCCTGCTGCCCCCAACAAGGCCCCCGGTGCTGGCCTGCTGGCCGGCCTGGTCAAGTTCGTATGGGTGGCGACCGTGTTGGTCTGGCCGATCCTCAAGTGGGTGCTGTCGATTGCCACCTTCTTTCAGTTCGTGCGGATGCTCTACCACTGGAACACGCCTGGCGTGTATGCCGGCTGGTCGTTCCTGGTGTACTTCGCGGTGCTGACCGCGATCACCTACTTCGTTTCGATCTACAAGCCGAAGGGGCTTTGACATGAAAAAACAGACCCTGCCCTACCCGCCGGGATTCGTGGAGCCAACCACGGGCCGCGTGGCCGTCCTGGTGCGCGAGTACGCGGCCAGCGATTTGAACGGCGATGCGCCGGCCTATTGGTACAGCGCGCAATCCGAGGAATGGGGCCTTGACCCCTGGCGGCTCGTTGAAGGCGTCGATCCGCATGTGCATGGCGGTTCGTTCGACGTGTGCTTTGCGAGCGGCGGCACGCGCACCGTGGGGCCGTTGATGACGTTCTTCGTGAGCGCCGACCACGCGCAGCAGCTCGCAGTTTCGCGCGCCGCGTCGCAGATGGGGCGCTACGGAATGCGGGTGGTCGAGGTTCAGCAAGGCCCCGACGACCTCAAGCGCCTAGCCGCGCTGTATTCGGATGACGCCAAGAAGGGGTGATTTTTAGCCGCTAAAAGGCTTGACGCGCCCGGCGAGTTTAGCTAAACTTCTGCACATGGTCGGCGGCTGGCACCGCCTTTTGTTCAACAACCGGGTGTGGAGTTTATATGGGTGTTCTCCATGAAGAAACGGCTAACCGAAGCCCAATTCCAGGCGGCGATCAAGGGCCTGGAGATCGGGCAACAGACCATCGACATAGCGCGCGGCGTGCTGGTCGATGGAAGGCCCCAGGCCGAGTTTGTGGCCTCGCTGGGGCTGACCAAGGGGGCGGTATCGCAAGCGGTCAGTCGCGTGTGGGCAGCGGCGGGGGAAGTGCTCCCGCAGGGCTTCGCGCGGGTGACGGCGGTACTGCCGGAGCATCAAGCGTTCATCGTCAAGCGTTGGGAAGCCGACGCCAAGGGAAAGAGGAAACAGGAACCCAACTCATGAAAACACTGGTCACGGCAATTCAGAAAGGCGGACAGGGCAAGACCTTCGCAACCTGCCACCTGGCGTTCGACTTCCAGGAGCGCGGCCTTCGGGTTGCAGTGATCGACCTGGACACCCAGGGCAATGCAAGCTGGACGCTGGCCGGCCACGACTCGGGCTATCCCGCCAGTCGCATGTTCACCGCCGGCGGCGACGAGCTGCGCGCCTGGTTCGCTGGCCGGGAGGATGACGGCCTGGCGCTGATCGCGGCCGATGCCAGCCTGGCCAACCTGGACAAGATGGACTTGGCCCAGGCCGCCGGCGCGCTGCGGGCCAGCATCGCGGCGCTAGGCGAGTTCTTCGACGTGTGCCTGATCGACACCGCCCCTTCCCTTGGCGTTGCCATGACGGCGGCCGTGCTGGCCGCCGACTACATGCTTTCGCCGGTCGAAATGGAGGCGTACAGCTTGCAAGGCATGAAGAAGATGGTTGCCGTCATCGGCAACCTGCGCAAGCAAAACCCGAAGCTGCGCTTTCTCGGCATGGTGCCGAACAAGGTGGACGCGCGGAAGCCGCGCCACGTCAGCAACCTGGCGACCTTGCAGCAGGCATATCCGCAACTGATCTTGCCGTTCAGTGTCGGCGCGCGAGACAGTATCGCGGAGGCGCTGGGCGAGCAGATGCCAGTGTGGAAGATCAAGAAAACCGCTGCGCGCAAGGCCACCCAGGAAGTGCGCGCCCTGGCGGATTACGTGTTCACGAAGATGGAGATCGCGCAATGACCAGCGCCGTAAAGACCAACGCCAAGAAGAAGGCCCCGCAAGCGGCCGCAGAGAAGCCCAAGGGCGGCGGGCTGGGCCTGGATGGCCTCGGCGACCTGTCGAGCTTGCTGGACGAGCCACAGGCCGCGAATGCGGCCCCTGGCGGCCCGCAGGAGCTGCCGCTTGACCTCATCGACGAAGACCCGCACCAGCCGCGCACGGCGGACAACCCCGGCTTCTCGCCGGAGTCCATCGCCGAGATCGGCGAGACGATCAAGCTGCGCGGCGTGAAGTCGCCCATCAGCGTGCGCGAGAACCCGGACGCGCCGGGCCGCTACCTCATCAACCACGGTGCGCGGCGCTACCGTGGCTCGAAATGGGCCGACAAGACCACCATCCCGGCTTTCATCGACAACGACTACAACGAGGCCGACCAGGTAATCGAGAACCTGCAACGCAACGAACTGACGGCCCGCGAGATCGCGGACTTCATCGGCCGCGAGCTGGCGAAGGGCAAGAAGAAGTCGGAGATCGCCAAGGAGATCGGCAAGTCGCCGGCGTTCGTCACACAGCACGTCACGCTGCTGGACTTGCCCGAACCGATTGCCGAGGCGTTCAACACTGGCCGCGCCAAGGATGTGACCGTCATCAACGAGTTGGTGACGGCGTTCAAGAAGAACCCCGAGGAAGTGGGTGCGTGGCTGGCCGACGACAGCCAGGAGCTGACGCGCGGATCGGTCAAGCTGCTGCGCGAGTACCTGGAGGACAAGCGCCACCAGGAAGGCGACCGCGACCCCAACACCGTCGATGCGTTCAGCGGCAAGACGGATGGCGAGGCCGAGGGCGACGGGCAAGGCCCGGAGGATGACGCCAAGAAGAAGGAGCCGAAGGAACCCGACCCGGACAAGCTCAAGAAAGCGATCATCCAGGTCACGCACGACGACCGCCCGGCCCGCCTGATCCTCAACCGCCGGCCGCCGGCCGAGGGCTGGGCCTGGCTCAAGTACGAGGATGACGGCCAGGAGTTCGAGGCCGACCTTGGCAAAGTGCAGCTTGTCGCGCTGCTGGAGGGCTAGACCCCCCCTGCACCAGACCCCGCCGCCCCCGCACCCCTGCGCCCCGCCATCGAGCGGGGCTTTTTTTTGCCTGCGCGCCCAGCGCCGGGCTGGCCCGTTTTAGCCGCTAAAAAAGTTCAGCTAAACACTTGCGCTATGTTGTATGTTGTAGTATGCTACACGCTACAACATACAACACCGGCCGAAAGGAGGCCCGATCATGGCAATCACGAAAGAGCAGATATTTGCGGTCGCCGACGAGCTGGACGCCGCCGGCCAGAACCCGACCCTGGCGAGCGTGCGCAAGCAGCTCGGCGGCGGGAGCTTCACGACCATTTCCGAGGCGATGAACGAATGGCGGGCACGCAAGGCCAGCCAGGCGGCCCCGATCCGCGAGCCGGCACCGGCGGCGATCACCGAGAAGCTGGCCGAGCTGGGCGGCGACTTGTGGGCCGTGGCCTTGGAAATGGCGAACAACCGGCTGGCCGCCGAGCGCGAGGCGCTGGAGGCCGTCCGGCAGGAAATGGAGGCAGCGCGCCAGGAGGCCGCAGAGCTGGCCGACCAGCTCACCGGCGAGCTGGACGAGGCCAAGGGCCGTATCGAGGCCCTGGAGGCCGCAGAGACCGACGCCAAGGGGGAAGCTGGGGCGCTACGCGAGAAGCTGGCAGCGGCCAGCGAGCGGGCGGCCACGGCCGAGGCCAGAGCCGGCGAGCTGCGCACGGAACTGGATCACGCCCACCAGGAGGCCCGCCAAGCCCGAGCGGAGCGCGACAAAGCCCAGGAGAAGGCCGCCGCGAGCGCCGACCAGGCGGAGGCCCTGCGGGCCGACCTGGCGGCCGCGAACAGCCGGGCAACGGAGATCGAGCGCCGGGCCGGCGAGCTGCGCGCCGACCTGGAGCGAGCCAACCAGGCCACCGACCAGGCGCGGGCGGCGCTGGCCGAGCAGCAGAAGGCCACCGAGGCGGCGGCCGGGCAGCTTGACCAGGTGCGGGGCGAGCTGGCAAAGGTGCAGGCCAAGGCCGAAGCCGAGCGCGAGGCGCACCAGGAGCAGCGCAAGGCAGCAGCGGCCGAAGCGCACCGCCAGGCCGAACGCTTGACGGCCACCCAGGCCGAGCGCGATGCCGCGCGCAAGGAGGCCAGCCAGGCCCGCGAGGACGCCGCGACCCTGCGCGGCCGGCTCGAAGCCCTGGAAACCGTCATGGCCCAGGAGAAGGGCAAGACGGGCGGCGCGAAAAAGACCTGATATTTCGGTCGGTTTTCAATAAAATCGAGGGTGTAACCTGGAACTACACATCCGGCCACGAGAGGAAAGCCGGCCTCGCGCATGCCGAGGTCGGCTTTTTTCTTGCTGGACTGGCAAGGAGGCCCATCTATTCCACATTTTGAAATGACCACACCGACGATAAGGAGCGCCCGATGAAACAGCGCCTCTTGGTCATGAACGGCCAACGCATCGTTCAGACCGAGCAAGAAGGGGCATGGGCCAACCAGAAGGTTGACAAGGCTGGCGCATTGAAGCCCGGCATCTACAACCTGTACATGGCCCAGCAGGCCGACAAGAAGCAGACCCATGACGGCGTGATCGTTCACGCCGACAACAACCAGGTGTACCAGCAGGTAGGCAAGAACTTTGTCATGCACGCCCGGTCAGATTTCGATAAAGTACCTGAAATCGGGAGCGCAAAGAGCATCAGCTACAGCGCGCAAGGCAAAGCAACCGTTGCCGCCGAGGCCCCGAAACTCACGCGAGGCCGGTCCCGATAGCTTTTAGCGGCTAAAAGGAGGGCCACGCCTTGAGACGACTCACACCCACCGCCGGCCGGGCAGACGCCCGCCGCATCCAGCCGGCATCCGCCGGCTTCGCAACAAGCACGACCAGCAGAACCGACGCCGCCGGCGACGGCCTGCTGGCCGCTGCCGAAGCCACAGAGGCCGAGCAGCAAGCGGCCCTGGAGGCCGCCCCGCTCGACCAGACCTACCAGGAAGCCCTTGCCCTGTACGTTCAGGCCAAGCACGACCAGGTGGAGCGCATCGAGGATCGGCTTGAAAACCTGATCGACCGTCAGCAGGCGCGCTTGCAGCAGACCCAGGCCAACCAGCCGGGCCTACTGTCCCGGCCTGGCGCGAAACGCGCTTGGCAGAACCAGCAGATGCAGCAGCAGGCGCGCTTGCAGTCCCTGCACGTGCGCCTGGAAGCCGTCCGCGAGATCAAGGAAGGCATGGGCCTGCACTCACCGAAGGTCGAAGAGCTGGCGACCCGCAAGATGCGCGCCGAGAAACCCGAGCTGGCGGCCGATTGGGATGCCATGCGCGATGCGGCACGCCGGCACCAGGCGCTGCAACGCCGCGAAGAGCAGGAGCGAAAGCAGGCGCAGGCCCTGGAGCGACCAGGCCGGTCGCAGAGCTTGGGCCTCACGCGGCCCGTCTAAAACGAAAGCCCGGCACTGCCGGGCTTTTTCCTCGAGCCTCGCCGTTTCCGGCGATGCAGGCCCGCCGCTGGCGGCATCCTGCAGCACCGTCATTCCCGACGATGCAAGGGGCTGGCCAGCCTCGCCAGTTCCGGCGATGCCGCCGGCGCGGTCGACCATCGCCATTTCTGACGATGAGATCCCGCATCGCCATCTACAGCGATGCCCACAACGCGAGGGCGGCCGCGAAAACCGCCATGCCGGCCGCCACGATGTTCATGTACGACACGCGCCGCGCTTCGCGGATCGGCGCGGCGAGCTGCGCGGCGGCCGCTTCCAGCTCGCGCCGCACCGCCTCGGCGGCGGCCTTGCCGCCGTCCTGCATCCCCTTCGCCATCGCCTCTTTGGAGGCCGCCAGGGCCGCGTTGAGCGTCCTTTCGGCCTTCCCCTTGGCGTCATCCCCCCAACGGTGTGCGATGGCTTCCAGCTCTTCCTTGAAGCGATCCAGGATTTCTTGCTGCGCGGCCTGGCTGTCCTGCATCAGTCGGGTGTTGATCGTCTGGAGGATCAAGATCGGATCGTCGCGGCCAACGGCGATGCCGTGCTTGACCGCGATTTCCCGTATCAGCTCTTCGATCTTGTCATCGCTCGCCATCAGAGCACCGCCGCGTTGTCGAGCTGCTGGAAGAGTTGCGACTTCACGATCTTGAGCCGCTGCCGCGTCATGATCGTGAGCGCCGAGTCGGCCAGGGCCTCATCGAACGTCCGGCGCTCCTGGAGCATTTCCGAGAAGTCGCGGCCGTAGGTTTCTTCCTTGAGCGCCGGAATCTGGATGATGGCCGACACCCGCGCCTTGTTGTCGGTGTACGCCTTCATCTTCTCGAAGCCCTTGCCTTCGTGCTCGATTGGCCCCCAATACGGGTTCAGCCACACCACGAACACGCATTCGGCCGGGAATTGCCGGGCCAGCGTGCTAAAGCCGTTCAGGGTGTCCAGGAAGGCTTGCCCGCCGGTGACGACCGTATGCACCACCAGTTCGTGCCCCATGTCCTGGAGCAGCGCCGGAACCTGGTTGCCGATCAAGTAGCTGGACAGCGGCACGAACGAGCTGGCCCCGTTGTCGATGATGACGTCGCCCTTGGTCGAGGCGATTTGCTCCACCAGGGCATCGAAGTTCCGGGTGTTGATCTCGTCGCCGTCCATGATGTTCAGGCGCTGCACGTTCAGGGCCTTGTAACCCTCAAACGTGCTGTTGACCGGATCGGTGTCGATGCAAAGCGGCGTCTGCCCCTTGCTCGCTTTGTACTGCGCAATGGTGGCCGCGATCATCGACTTGCCGACGCCGCCCTTGCCCTGCAAGACCATGTGAATTTTCGCCATTACAGTAAATCCTCTTTATTCGGTTTCGGGTTGTAGTTGAAGCCGGCGATCCCTGCCGACTCGGGTTTCTTCGGCTCGGGTGCCTTCGGCTTCCTCGCCTTCGACCCCCCTTCCTGTTGCGCCGGCTTCTCCCCTTTGGCCTGGTTGGCCGCCGGGGGAGGCACCGGCGCGGGTGCTGCTGGTGCGGCCTTGATGTACCGCTGGACGTGCTTGCGGAACGTCTCGTAGCTGCACTTGACCCGGCCGATCTCGCGCATGTCCTCGTAGATCGTCGTCACTGCATAGCCAGCATCCATCGCGGCTTTCACGTCCACGCGCACGGCCAGGAATGCAACGGCCGTCGCGTCCTGTCGGCGCTTCTTGGCGGCCCGTTTCTCGATCCGCGCGGCCAGCTCTTGGGGGTAGCTGCTTTCTGCCATCGCCTCGCTTCCGTGGTTTGTAAATAGCCGTCATTTTCATGTATCGACCCGTGGAAAGTCTATGTAAAGCGCGTGGATAGCAGCTTGACACCGCTGCATCTAGCGCGCTTTCCGGGCATTGTACGCCTTCATTCGATATATCCGCCATCTTTTCGCGCTAAATGCAGACAGATGCGAAGGTTTCGGTATAGACTTTCCTTGGTGTTATCAACGCCGTAAGGCGGGCAGGATGTGCGAAGTTAGCTAACCGGCGGGCCGGTTATCTATCTTCGCTGTCCCTTATTCGCGCCTGCGGCACTCAACGGGCATCCTGCTCTGCGAGGCTGCCGGCTACCGCCGGCCAAGAAGCGAGAGACGAACGACATGGGCTACATCAATCCGCTGCTGGAGCTTCCAGCAGGCCGCGAACTCCAGGCGCTTCCGGTTGCCGACCGGCAGCGCCTTGCCCGCGTGCTGCGCGAGCTGCGCACGCAGGCCAACGACGAGGCGGAAAAGGCATGGGCACGCCGCAAGGGGCCGATGGCCGCCTACTGGCGAGCCGTGGCGACCTACGCGCGACACACGGCGCACGCGCTCAAGGGGTAGCGACATGGAAGCCGACGAACAGCCGACCGCGAAGCGGCGGCAGCACCTACGGGTGCCGGTGTTCCCCGACGAGAAGGAACAGATCGAGGCGAACGCCAAGAGGGCCGGGGTCAGCGTGGCGCGCTACCTGCGCGACGTGGGCCAGGGCTACCAGATCAGGGGCGTCATGGATTACGAGTACGTGCGCGAGCTGGTGCGGGTGAATGGCGACCTCGGCCGGCTGGGCGGTTTGCTCAAGCTATGGCTCACCGACGACCCGCGCACGGCCCGCTTCGGAGACGCCACGATCCTTGCCCTGCTGGGCCGGATCGAAGCCACCCAGGACGAAATGAGCCGACTCATGAAGTCCGTGGTGCAGCCGAGGGCCGAGCCTTGAGCTTTTTAGCGGCTAAAAAGCCAGGGGCTGGCCGATGATCGCCAAGCACGTACCCATGCGCTCGCTGGGCAAGTCCGACTTCGCCGGCCTGGTGAACTACGTCACCGACGCGCAGAGCAAGGATCACCGGCTGGGCCAGGTGCAGATCACGAACTGCGATGCCGTGTCCGTGCAGGACGCCATCACCGAGGTTCTGGCGACCCAGCACACGAACACGCGGGCCAAGGGCGACAAGACCTATCACCTGATCGTCAGCTTCCGGGCCGGCGAGCAGCCCAGCGCCGACACCCTGCGGGCGATTGAGGAACGTATCTGCGCCGGGCTGGGTTACGGCGAACACCAGCGCGTCAGTGCCGTTCACAACGACACCGACAACCTGCACATCCACATCGCCATCAACAAGATTCACCCGACCCGGAACACGATGCACGAGCCGTACTACTCGCATCGGGCGCTGGCCGAGCTTTGCACGGCCCTGGAGCGCGACTACGGGCTGGAGCGGGACAACCACGAACCACGCCAGCGCGGTGCCGAGGGCAGGGCGGCCGACATGGAGCAGCACGCGGGCGTGGAAAGCCTGGTCGGCTGGATCAAGCGGGAATGCCTGGACGAGATCAAGGGCGCGCAGTCCTGGCAGGAGCTGCACCAGGTCATGCGCGACAACGGCCTGGAACTGCGCGAGCGTGCGAACGGCCTGGTGATCGAGGCCGGCGACGGAACGATGGTCAAGGCGAGCACCCTAGCCCGCGACCTTTCCAAGCCGAAGCTGGAGGCGCGGCTTGGCCCGTTCGAGGCTTCGCCCGAACGGCAGACACGAACCAAAGCGAAGCGGCAGTACCAGAAAGACCCGATCCGCTTGCGCGTGAACACGGTCGAGCTGTACGCCCGGTACAAGGCCGAGCAGCAGACCTTGACCGCGACACGTGGGCAGGCGCTGGAGCAGGCCCGCCGGCGCAAGGATCGGCTGGTCGAGGCCGCGAAGCGTTCCGGCCGCCTGCGCCGCGCGACGATCAAGGTGATCGGCGAGAGCGGCCCGAACAAGAAGCTGCTGTATGCCCAGGCCAGCAAGGCCCTGCGCGACGAAATCCAGGCGATCAACAAGCAGTACCAGCAAGACCGCCAGGCCCTCTACGACAGCCACAGCCGCCGCACGTGGGCCGACTGGCTCAAGAAGGAAGCGACCCACGGCAACGCGGAGGCGTTGACCGCCCTGCGCGCCCGCGAGGCGGCGCAGGGCTTGAAAGGCAACACCATCCAGGGCCGGGGCGATCCGCGCCCCGGCCATGCCCCGGTGACGGACAACATCACCAAGAAGGGCACCATCATCTTCCGCGCCGGCCTGACGGCCGTTCGGGACGATGGCGACAAGCTGCAAGTCTCGCGCGAGGCCACGCGCGAGGGCTTGCAAGAAGCTCTACGGCTGGCGATGGAACGCTACGGCAGCCGCATCACCGTCAACGGCACCACGCAGTTTCAGGCGCAGATCATTCGCGCGGCCGTTGATTCCCAGCTACCCATCACGTTCGCCGATCCGGCCCTGGAGAGCCGGCGGCTTGCGCTATTGAAGAAGGAGAACACCCATGAGCGACCCGACCGAACCGAGCGAGCCGACCAGCGACCCGCAGAGCATCGAGGACGAGCTGGACGCGGCCCTGGCGGCCCTGGACAGCGCGCCGCTACCCACGACGACGCTGCCCGACCCATCGCCGTCGCCCGAGCAGGCTTCGGGCGACCAGGTGGCGGGCGAGCCGGCACCGCCGGCGTTCACGCCGGAGCCGTCCACCGGAAGCCCGACATTGGACGCATTGGACGAGTCCCGCCGCCCCAAAGCCAGCACCGTTTGCGAACACTGTCCCAACTCGGTGTGGTTCGCATCGCCGGCGGAAGTGAAGTGCTATTGCCGCGTGATGTTCCTCGTCACCTGGAGCAGCAAGGAACCCAACCAGATCACCAACTGCGACGGGATATTTCTCGGCCAGGATCAGGAGTAGCAGCGGCCCCGCCGGGCCTCGCGGCGGCGGATAAATACATCGCCGAACGCGAGTCGAAACGCTCGAAAGGTTTCGATATACCGAAGCACGCGCGATATACTGCCGGTGAAGGTGGCCTTGCTTTCGAGGGTGTCCGCAACATCGAGGGCCAGGCGCTGGCCCTGTTGAAACGAGGCGATGAGGTCATGGTGATGCCCATTGACCAGGCCACGGCCCGGCGCATGTCGCGCATCGCGGTCGGCGATGCCGTGACGATCACGCCAAAAGGCTCCATCAAAACGTCGAAAGGTAGGAGTAGATGAAAATAAAGATGAACAACGCCGTGGGGCCGCAGGTTCGCAGCGCGAAGCCGAAGCCCAGCAAGTTGCTGCCGATCCTCGGCGGGGTGTCCCTGGTCGGCGGCCTCCAGGCCGCGACACAGTTCTTCGCCTACACGTTCCAGTATCACGCGAGCCTCGGGGCCAACCTCGGGCACGTGTACGCGCCCTGGTCGATCCTGAACTGGTCGGCGAAGTGGTACAGCCAGTACCCCGACGAGATCATGCGGGCCGGCAGCATCGGCATGGTGACTGCCACCGTGGGCCTGCTGGGTGTGGCCGTGGCGAAAGTCGTCACGTCCAACAGCTCGAAGGCGAACGAATACCTGCACGGTTCGGCCCGCTGGGCCGAAAAGAAGGACATTCAGGCGGCCGGCCTGCTGCCGCGCGAGCGGAACGTCCTGGAGATCGTGACCGGCAAGGACGCACCCACCGCCACCGGCGTCTATGTCGGCGGCTGGCAGGACAAGGACGGCAATTTCTACTACCTGCGGCACAGCGGCCCCGAGCACGTGCTGACCTACGCGCCGACGCGAAGCGGCAAGGGCGTCGGCCTGGTGGTGCCGACGCTGCTTTCGTGGGGCGCAAGCAGCGTCATCACCGACTTGAAGGGCGAGTTGTGGGCGCTGACCGCCGGCTGGCGGCAGAAGCACGCGAAGAACAAGGTGCTGCGCTTCGAGCCGGCCAGCAGCTCGGGCGGCGTGTGCTGGAACCCGCTGGACGAAATCCGCGTCGGCACCGAGGCCGAAGTCGGCGACGTGCAGAACCTAGCAACTTTGATAGTTGACCCGGACGGCAAGGGCCTGGATTCCCACTGGCAAAAGACCGCCTTCGCGCTCCTGGTCGGCGTCATCCTGCACGCGCTCTACAAGGCCAGGAACGACGGCGGCACGGCCACGCTGCCATCGGTCGATGCCATGCTGGCCGACCCGAACCGGGACATTGGCGAGCTATGGATGGAAATGACCACCTACGGGCACGTGGACGGTCAGAACCACCACGCCATCGGATCGGCCGCCCGCGACATGATGGATCGGCCAGAGGAAGAAGCCGGATCGGTGCTGTCCACGGCCAAATCCTATTTGGCCCTGTACCGCGATCCAGTGGTGGCGCGCAGCGTGAGCCGGTCGGACTTCCGCATCAAAGACCTGATGCACTCCGACGACCCGGTGAGCCTGTACATCGTCACGCAGCCCAACGACAAGGCCCGCCTGCGGCCGCTGGTGCGCGTCATGGTGAACATGATCGTGCGCCTGCTGGCCGACAAGATGGACTTCGAGAACGGCCGGCCGGTGGCCCACTACAAGCACCGGCTGCTGATGATGCTGGACGAGTTCCCGAGCCTCGGGAAGCTCGAAATCATGCAAGAGTCGCTGGCCTTCGTCGCCGGCTACGGCATCAAGTGCTACCTGATTTGCCAGGACATTAACCAGCTCCGAAGCCGCGAGACGGGCTACGGCCACGACGAAAGCATCACGTCGAACTGCCACGTGCAGAACGCCTACCCGCCCAACCGCGTCGAGACAGCCGAACACCTGTCCCGACTGACCGGGCAGACCACCGTGGTGAAGGAGCAGATCACGACCAGCGGCCGCCGCACGGCGGCGATGCTGGGCCAGGTGTCGCGCACCTACCAGGAAGTGCAGCGCCCCTTGCTGACGCCCGATGAATGCCTGCGGATGCCGGGGCCGAAGAAGAACGACAAGGGCGAGATCGAGGAAGCCGGCGACATGGTGATCTACGTCGCGGGCTACCCCGCCATCTACGGCAAGCAGCCGCTGTACTTCAAAGACCCGGTGTTTCAGGCGCGGGCCTCGATCCCCGCGCCGAAGGCCACCGACCGGCTGCGCCAGGTTGTCGAGGCAGGGGAGGGCATCACGATATGAGCCGCATCCTGAAACGCATCACGAAAGGCGTAGCCGTCGCCGGCCTGGCCGCCCTGGTGCTGGCCGCCGGCAGCTATGCCGCCGGTGCCCGCATCAACACCACCAAGAGCATTCCGGTCGGCCTGTACTGGACGAGCAGCGCGCCGGTGGAGCGGGGCGCTTACGTGCTTTGGTGCCCGCCGAAGGTCGGCGTGTTCGATGACGCCAAGGAAAGGGGCTACATCGGGGCCGGGTTCTGCCCAGGCGACTACGGCTACATGATGAAGCGCGTTTTAGCCGCTAAAGACGATGCCGTATCGGTGGCCGATGACGGCGTGCGCGTCAATGGCGAGCTGCTGCCACATAGCAAGCCCATCCAGGCCGACAAGTCCGGTCGGCCCTTGCCGCGCTTCCAGGCCAGCACCTACACGCTGGGCAATGCCGAGCTGCTGCTTATGTCGGACGTGAGCGACACGTCTTTCGACGGCCGCTACTTCGGCCCGATCAATCGTTCTCAAGTTCAGACCGTGATCCGTCCGGTCATCACCTGGTAGGGGAGGAAACCACCATGCGACTGTTCATCGCGGAAAAACCATCCGTCGCAAAAGCCATCGCCGGCGAGCTGGGCATCACCGGCAAGGGCGACGGCTTCATCGAGTGCGGCGGCGACAAAGTGACCTGGTGCTTTGGGCACATGCTGGAGCAGGCCGACCCGGACGAGTACACGCCCGATGACGTGCCGACCGGCAAATCAGGCAAGAAGCTATGGCGCGTCGATGAGCTGCCCATCATCCCGCAGACGTGGGTTCTTCACCCGAAGGACGATGCCAAGAAGCAGCTCGCCGTGATCGGCAAGCTGCTGAAAGAAGCCAAGGAGATCGTCAACGCCGGCGACCCCGACCGTGAAGGCCAGTTGCTGGTCGATGAAGTGCTGGAGCACTTCAAGAGCAGCAAGCCGGCGCGCCGCTTTTGGGTGTCTGCCCAGGATTCGGTTTCCGTCAAGCGCGGCCTGGCCGCCTTGAAGGAAAACACCACGTACAAGGGCTGGGCCGATGCCGCACGCGGGCGGCAGCGGGCCGACTGGCTGATCGGCATGAACCTAAGTCGCGCCTACACCCTGCGGGCGCAGCGCGGCGGTTCGCGCGCCCTGCTGACCGTGGGCCGCGTGCAGACCCCGACGCTCGCGCTTGTTGTCGGCCGCGACCGCGAGATCGAGGCGTTCAAGCCGGTGCCGTACCACACCATCAAGGCCGTGGTCGAGCACGCCGGCGGCAGCTTCGCCGCCGCCTGGAAAGCGAAGGAAGATCAAGCCGGCCTGGACAGCGAAGGCCGCCTTGTTGATACCGCCGTCGCGGATGCCCTGGTGGCCGCCGTCAAGGGCCAGCCGGGCACCATCGCCACCTACAAGCAGGAAGCCAAGAAGAAGAACCAGCCGCTGGCCTTCGCGCTGTCCGACATTACCGCGCTGGCGTCCGCGCGCTACGGGTACAGCGCCGAGGACGTGCTGAACACCTGCCAGGCGCTCTACGAGACGCACAAGCTGACCAGCTACCCGCGCACCGACTGCGCCTACCTGCCGGAGTCGCAGCACGCCGACGCGCCGCGCGTCCTGGAGGCCGTCAAGCACGTGAACCCCGAGCTGGCCGGCCTGGTCGATGCTGCCGACCCGCGCATCAAGTCCAAGACGTGGGACGACTCGAAGATCACCGCCCACCACGGCATCGTGCCGACCATGCAGAAAGGCAGCAAGGCCGGCTTGAGCGAGCGCGAGCGCAACATCTACGAGCTGATCGTCCGCGCCTACCTGGCGCAGTTCTACCCGCTGCACGAGTACATGCAAACCACGGTCGGCGTGGAGATCGCCGGCGAGAACTTCGCCGCGTCCGGCAAGGTGGTCACGCGCAACGGCTGGCGTGACGTGTTCGAGCAGGCCGACGAAGAGGACGCCAAGGAAGGCGACGACGAGAACGGCGCGCAGACCCTGCCACCGATGAAGCAAGGCGACGGTGTGACCTGCACCGAGGCCACCCGACGCGATGCGAAAACCAAGCCGCCGGCGCGCTTCACCGAGGGCACGCTGATTCGCGCGATGGAGAACATCCACAAGTTCGTGAGCGACCCGGAGCACAAGAAGATGCTGCGCGAAGGCGATGGCATCGGCACGTCCGCCACGCGCGCATCCATCATTTCCGAGCTGAAACGCCGCGAGTTCCTGGAAACCAAGGGCAAGCAGATCGTCAGCACGACGCTGGGCCGCAGCGTCATCGACGCGCTGCCCGAGGTGGTGCGAAGCCCGGTGCTGACCGCCCTTTACGAACGCATGTTGAAGGGCGTCGAGCTGGGCACGGCGGCCCTGGACGCCTTCATTACGAAGCAAGAGGCGTTCATCCGCGACCAGGTGGCGAAGGCCAACAGCGGAGCCGTGAGCATCGCCGGCGGCAAGGAAGCCACGCCGGTTTCGTCCCTGCACAAGTGCATGGCTTGCGGCAATGGCTTGTCGCGCAGGCCGGCCAAGCGCAAGGGGCAATTCTGGTGGGGATGCAGCAACTTCCCCACGTGCAAGCAGACCTATCCCGACCTGAAAGGCCGGCCCGACTACAGCAAGGGCCGCAATGGCCCAGCCGAGTAACCACCAAGACGAAGGAGCATGACCATGAACCAGCAAAACACCACCCAGGCCGATGACGTGCTGCCCGAGCTGCCCGCCATTGACGACAACGCGGCCGCCGCCGGCGCGCTGCGCGAGAAGCTGGCCGACGCGGCGACGCCCGGCTACCAGGCCGAGTTCGACCCCGAGGAAGCCGAGCGCGCCGGCGCGTTCGTGGAGGACGCATTGAGCGAGCAGGACGCCGCAGAGAGCGGCGACGACCTGGCGGCCCTGGCCTCGCAGGGCGACGACCAGGCCCCGGCCTTCATCACCGAAGGCGGCCCGAGCGACGACCTTCCGCCCTTCGTCAATACGACCAACATCCGCGAGCTGTACGACTGGAAGCCGGGCGAATCGCTGGACGAGGCCATCGCGCGCAAGAAGGCGCAGGAGGGCTAACCCATGCCGATCAACCAGGCCGAGGCGCAAGCCGTCACCCTGGCGTTCGTCCGAGACTATCCCGGCGCGCTGGAGCTGGCCTATCGGTTCCGCGACAACACCGGCGAGCTGTACGGCCACCGGGCAGCAGAAGTCCCGGCAGACCTCAAGGGCGGCTATGTCCCGAAGGAGACGATCCACAACGGCCGGGCCTACCGTGGCCGCGTGGACGTGCCCCTGGCGAACATGGACGACGCCGCCGACCTGGTGCTGACGCTGCGGCATGAAGTGCTGGGCCACTACGGGGCCAACACCTTCAAGCCGGCCGAGAAACGCGCCCTGCTGGACGGCCTGATCGCCGCCCGCGAGGAACCGAGCCTGAAACCACGCTGGGAGGACATCAACCGCCGCTATGCCGGCGCTTCGATGGACGTGCGCGCGGAAGAGGTTTGGGCGCTGCATTGCGAAAGCATCGCGCCCGGCCAGCACGCGGGCCAGGCCCAGGTGCTGGAGCGCGGCCAGCAGTCATTCATGGAAACCTGCATCGCCCGCGTGCGGCCCATGCAAGTCGCCGACCTGCACAACATCGTGTGCATGGTCGCGGATGGCCTTCACGACCGTTCCAGGACGCAGCAGACCTTTCCGCAGATCAACGAACTATTCCGAAGGGATGAAGCAATGGAACCCAAGAAGCCATTTCATGAAGTCGTTGCCGAAAAACTGATCGAGCAGCTCAAGGCAGGCACCGCGCCGTGGCAACGGCCGTGGGAGCCTGGCGAGCCGAACGCCTACCTGCCGATGAACCCGACCACCGGCAAGCGGTACAAGGGCATCAACGCCATTCACTTGATGGCCCAGGGCCGCAGCGATGGCCGTTGGATGACCTACAAGCAGGCCGCCGCCGTGGGCGCGCAGGTTCGCAAGGGCGAGAAGGGAACGCCTGTCCAATACTGGAAGTTCAGCGAGGAACAGAACAAGGTCGATGAGAGCGGCCGGCCCGTTCTCAACGCGAAGGGCGAGCCGGTCAAGGAAACCGTGCAGCTCGAACGCCCGCGCGTGTTCTTCGCCACGGTGTTCAACGCCGAGCAGATCGACGGCCTGCCGCCGATCCAGAAGAAGGAACAGACCTGGAGCGCCGTCGAGCGCGCCGAGCACATCCTGAAAGCGTCCGGTGCGTCGATCACGCACGCGCCTGGTGATCGCGCGTTCTACCGGCCCGCGACCGACAGCATCCACCTTCCCGACCGGGGCCAGTTCCCCACCGCCGACAACTACTACGCGACCGCCCTGCATGAGCTGGGCCACTGGACGGGCCACCCGTCCCGCCTTGACCGCGACCTGGCCCATCCCTTCGGTTCCGAGGGGTACGCCAAGGAAGAGCTGCGCGCCGAGATCGCTTCCATGATCGTCGGCGACGAGCTGGGCATCGGCCACGATCCGGGCCAGCACGCCGCCTATGTCGGTTCCTGGATCAAGGCCCTGCAAGACGAGCCGCTGGAAGTGTTCCGCGCCGCTGCCGACGCCGAGAAGATTCACGACTACGTGCTGGCCTTCGAGCAGAAGCAGGTTCAGGAACAAGAGCAGGCCCAGGTGCAGCAGCCCGAGCAGCACTACTCCGATTTGACGCTCCAGGCCCTGGTCGAAAAACACGGCTGGGAGGTTGCCTACAGCGGCTTGCAAGAGCCTGGCCGTGTGGATTCCGTCCATCGCACCTTTGAAGGTGTCGGGCCGCTGGGCACCATGACCACCCCGAACGGCGAGCGGCGCTTGTCGGCCGGCTACCACGACGACGCCGAGCGCCGGCGCTACGTCACGTTGAAGCTGGGCGACCAGGTGATCGGCGATGCCGATGGCCGCGACCAGAAGCCGGAAGAGATCGCCCGCCAGATCAACGCCAAGGCCGAGCAGTACGCCGACGAGCGGCGCGTCAAGAACGGCCTGGAGCCGATCTACAGCATCGCCTCGCAGCAGGCCGAGGCCCAGCAGCTCAATGATGAGCTGCGCGAGCACGGCCAGGAGATCGTTTCTCACCTGGACGCGCAATCGCGGTGGGCGGATGGCGAGCGCATCTTTGCCTTCCACGAACAAGACGAACAACCGCACCAGGTCAGAAGCCTGGCCGAGCTGGAGAGCTACGCGCCCGATCAACTGCTGGCCCTGCCGGCGCTGGCCCAGGAGCAAGAGGCAAAGCCCTTGTCCGTGGCCGAACGCACGGCCGAGCAGCACGAGGCCATGAAGGCTGCCGACGATGCTTTCCAGCGCGAGCTGGTGCGCGCCTATGGCGAGAACAACGCCGGCGATGCCCGCTACAAGACCCAGCACGACGATGAGGCCGTGCAGAAGGCCGGCGATGCCTTCGTGGCCGCGTCGAACGCCTGGCGTGAGGCCGTGCGCGATGCCCGTCAAACCGTTGCGAGTCAGGAGGCCACGATGCAAGTACCCCAGCAGACCGACCAGGCCGAAGCCTGGATGTTGAAGCACGTCGAGCTGGGCACGGTGGGCCGTGCGCTCGAAGGCGCGACCCTGGAGCAGATCGACCGCGCCCTGGACGTGCTGGATCGCATGCAGCCGATGAACACGCAAAACGAGTTCTGGACGCGGCACGAGCTGCCCTACGACCTGGAGCCGCTGGAAGCGAAGATCAACGACGCAATAGATCACCTGGTCGAAGAGCGCCGGCCGGATGCCGTAGTCGCTGCAACGCGGCTTGACCTGGCAACCGGCAACACCAATTCACGCGAGCGCGACCGCCAAGCCTTCCACCTGGCGGCCGACGATGCGCTGGGCTTCCCCCTGCCCCACGACTGGACGGGTGAAGTGCGGGTTGTCGGCGTGGTCGAGCGTGACGGCGAGACGCGGGCCGCCGACCTGGCCACGGAGACGCCGGAGGCGTACCACCTGTACGCCCGGAAGGGCGAAGCGCAGTTCGGCGAGGATGCCTTTGCCTACCTCACCGCCACCCGCACGCTGGGCGAGGCCGACGAGCTGGCCGACCGCCTGGCGCTGATCGACGCCAATTCGCAGACGGACGAGTACGAGAAGGCGACCCGGCTTGCCCGCGTGCAAGAGGATCGCGTCCGCCGCGACCCGAACAGCACCGACGAGGACATTTCAGCGGCTAAAGAAGCCCGGAAGGCGCTGGAGGCCAAAGCGTTCGTCGCGGCCGAGGAAGCCAAGAACTCCCAGCGGGTCGATGACGAGCGCGGCGACTCCGTGGAGCACCAGGCACCGCAGGAACAGCGCGTGGCTGCGGCCGACCAGCAGCCGGCCCAGGCCAGCCAGGCAACCGAACGGCAGTACATCAGCGTGCCGTTCAAAGAGAAGGACGAGGCCAAGCAGCTCGGAGCGCGCTGGGATCGCAAGGAACAGTCCTGGTACGTGCCGGCGGGAGTGGATGCGGCCCCCTTCGCCAAATGGTCGCAGGGAGCCGCTACGCCGGCCGTAGAGGCCAAGCCGACCCAGCAGGCACCCGAGGCCCAGGACGGCGGCCAGAAGGCCGCACAGGCCGTCCAGCAGGCCCGGCAGTACCTTGCCGTGCCCTACGAGCAGCGCAACGCCGCCAAGGCCGCCGGCGCGCTTTGGGACAAGGCCGCGAAGTCCTGGTATGCCGGCCCTCGCGCCGACATGGCGAAGCTGGAACAGTGGAAGCCCGAGAACGTGCAGGCCCAGCAGGGGCCAGCGATGACGCCAAGGGAAGAGTTCGCCGAGGCCATGCGCAGCGCCGGCCTGTTCACCGGCAGCAACGCCCAGGGCGATCACCCGATCATGGACGGCAAGCGGCATCGCGTGCCGGTCGAGGGCGGCAAGAAGGGCACGCTCGATGGCTTCTATGTCGGCCACCTGGACGGCCACCCGGCCGGCCGGATCATCAACAACAAGACCGGCACGGACATTACCTGGAAGAGCAAGGGCTACGCCTTGAGCGACCAGGAGAAGGCCAAGCTCCAGGCCGAGGCGGCCGAGAAGCTGGCCCAGCGTGCCGCCGAGCAAGACAAGCTCCAGGAAGCCACCGCGCAGCGCGTCGGCCGCCAGATGCCCGACCTGGTGCCGGTCGAGCAGCCGACGCCCTACCTGCAAGCCAAGGGCATCGAGGCCCACGCCGGCGTGTTCACCGACCGCGAGGGCCAGAAAACCTACATCCCCGCCTTCGACGTGGACGGCAAGCAGTGGACGATGCAGTACATCCAGGAGGACGGCACCAAGCGGTTCGCCAAGGACAGCAAGAAGGAAGGATGCTTCCACCCGGTCGGCGGCATGGATGCGCTGGCCGCAGCGCCGGCGCTGGTGATCGCCGAGGGCTATGCCACGGCCGCGAGCCTGGCCGAAGGGCTGGGGCATGCCACCGTGGCCGCGTTCGACTCGGGCAACCTGCCGCACGTGGCCCGCGCCCTGCGCGAGAAGTTCCCCGACAAGCCCATCGTGATCGCCGGCGACGACGACAAGGCCCAGGAGATCGAGCGCGGCCACAACCCCGGCCGCGCCAAGGCCGAGGAAGCCGCGAAGGCCGTAGGCGGCAAGGCCATCTTCCCGATCTTCGCGCCGGGCGAGCAGCAGGCGAACCCCAAGGGCTTCACCGACTTCAACGACCTGGCGAACAAGAGCGAGCTGGGCCGCGACGGCCTCAAGCGCCAGGTCGGCGCAGCCGTGGGCCAGGTGCTGATCGAGGAAGGCCGCCGACAGCAGCAGGAGCAGCGCCAGGAGCGTGCGGAGAAGCAACAGCAGCAGCCGGAACGCCCGCGCCGCGCGGCACGCATCGGCTAAAGTCCCGGAGGGCTGCAACCACACGCGCGGTTTCCTCCCTCCCTGGCCGCCGGCAGTCATCGCCGCCTCGCACCCCGAGGCGGCTTTTTTTTGCTCGAGCATCGCCGCATCCGACGATGCCACCAGGCCCGCGCACGTCGAGCTGCAGCATCGCCATTTCCGGCGATGCACGCCGGCGCGGTCGACCATCGCCAGTTCCGACGATGGCGGCCGCCCTGCCCGCCTGGATCTCGCATCGCCATTTCGGGGTCTCCTCGTTTTCAGTGCAATAAGTGACGGTACGCAAAGCTAGCACTGGCGCGGGGGTGGTCTGGGTAGACCGTTGATTTCATTGACTTTCCTGTTCGCTTTGTAAACGGGTATGGTGGCCTCCCACTTTTGAGGTTCACGATGCAGGGTTGGCACACAACGTTTTTGGGGATGCGTGGGCTCCCCCGCGATATCAGCGACTTCGAGATGAAGGCATTTTTCACCTTCGATGGTGCCGAGCGCGACGCAATCAATGCACGCCGAGGTGATTCCCACAAGCTTGGTCTGGCGCTCCATATTGGTTTCCTGCGCATGAGTGGGCGTTTGCTCGGTGCCTTTCGGGTAATTCCAGTAGCCTTGTGGCGCCACCTTGGCAACGAGCTTGGCATTGCAGCACCAGAAGTCGCCTCGCTGAGAGCCATGTATGAACGCGGGCGCACGCTATTCGATCACCAACAAGTAGCCTGCACGGTCCTTGGATTCCAGTGGATGAGCGAGCACCAGCGCCGCTCACTGGTACGTGAACTGCGCGACGAAGTGGCGCGCTGCGCCGACCGCGATCAGCTACTCGTGCGGGCGCGTCAATGGCTGTACAAGAACAAGCTGGTGATCGTGCACGAGCGGGCAATTCGGACACTGATTGCGGCGGCACTTGCCCAGCTTGAAGTTGAAACAGGCACCGCCATCGCCGCCAGCGTTGATCCAGCAACACTTGATCGCTGGCGAGCCTCAGTTTCAGAGCTGCGCCCAGATGGACAAACCCAGCAGAGTTGGCTATGGGCTGCACCGGCGAAACACTCAACCCGCCAAATCAGCGAGGTACTGGAGCGCATCGACCTGCTTTACACGCTGGACGTTCATAAGCACCTGGCAGACATCCCCGATCTCATCTTGCGCCGCTACGCGCGCCGACTTGTCTCCAGGCCGCCCTCAGCCGGAGCCAAGATCAAAGAGCCAGCGCGCACCGTGGAGGTCGCATGCTTTCTTCGGTATTGCCTGTTCACCACCACAGACCAGTTGATCCTTATGGTGCAGCGCCGGATCGCCGATCTGTGGCGTCAGGCTGCCGCCGATGTCCCCGCTACCGTCAATTGGGCCGCAATGTACAAAACGCTGCTCGGCGAACTTGTTGCCTTGAGCGCGCAAGGTGCGGTGCCAGATGCTGAGTTGCGTGCCCGTCTTGAAGCCTTGATCACCGAAACCCAGAAACGCAAACCACCGAGCAGGGCCTCCCTGGTCCGCGAGGGATTGATTGATGGAATTCGCCCCGTGCGGTCGTTGCTCGTCGCCATTGCAAAGCTGCCCTGGCAGGCCACCGGCGAGCATCCTGCCATCGAGTACCTTGCCAAGCTGCAAGCTTTATATCTCAAAGGATCCAGAAAGCTGCCAGTTGAAGTGGTGGCACCAAGTCTGGGAATGATCTGGCAGGTTTCGATCTCCAGCCCAGACCGGGAACGGGCGTTTCAGGCGTTGGAGGTGGCCACCCTGTTTGCCCTGCGCCGCGCGGTGCGCAATGGCTCGGTCTGGATTGAGCACAGCCTGAGCTTTCGGGGTCGTGCGCGCTTGTTCTTCACGGACGAGCGTTGGCAGGCAGAGTCCAAGAAACACTATGCCCGTCTATCGTTACCCAGCAAGGCTGCCACTTTCTTGAAGCCTTTGCTGGCCAGAGTAACTGCCGGTGTCGATGCGGTGGCCGCTGCAGCCCGCAGTGGCGTACTGCGCGTGGATGATGAACTCCATTTGTCGCCATTGCCCGCAGAGGACGAAGACCCAGAAGTGACCAAGCTGCGCGCGGCTTTGGATCACCGCATCGGTGAGGTTCAATTGCCGGAAGTGATTCTGGCCGTTGACGCCCAGGTGCGCTTTAGCTGGATCATGCTCGGACGTGAGCCGCGCTCTACCGACGAGCTGCTGATGGTCTATGCCGGCATCATGGCCCACGGCACCAGTCTGACTGCGGTCGAATGCGCGCGCATGATTCCGCAATTGTCTGCCACCAGCATTCGCCAGGCCATGCGCTGGGCGCGGGACGAACGGCGTCTGAGCCAGGCCTGCCAGGCTGTGCTGGAATTCATGCAGCGACACCCGATTGCCGCCACCTGGGGGCGGTCCGATTTGGCATCTTCTGACATGATGACCATGGAGACCACCAAACGGGTGTGGCAAGCCCGGCTTGATCCTCGGCGCAACACACCTTCCATTGGAATCTACTCCCATGTAAAAGACCGGTGGGGCATCTTCCATGCGCAGCCCTTTGTGCTCAATGAGCGCCAGGCGGGCGTGGCCATTGAAGGTGTCATCCGCCAAGAAAAGCTGGAGACCAGCCAGCTTGCTGTGGATACCCATGGCTACACCGACTTTGCCATGTCACATGCCCGTTTGCTTGGTTTTGATCTTTGCCCGCGGTTGAAGGAACTCAAACAGCGCCACCTCTTTGTGCCACGCGGCACCAAAGTGCCCGCAGAAATCGCTGCGGTGTGCGAAGCCAATGTCGACGTCGCTTTGATCGAAAAGCATTGGGATAGTCTGGTGCACCTGGCAGCCTCGGTCATGAGCGGACATGCCAGTGCGGTGGCAGCTCTTGCGCGGTTCGGTTCTGCCGCCCAGGGCGATCCAATCTATGAGGCTGGCGTGCAATTGGGGCGGTTGCTGCGTACGGCGTTTTTGGCTGACTACTTTGTCAAGGACGCTTTCAGGAACGAGTTGCGCCGGGTGCTCAATCGGGGCGAGGCTGTTAACGCCCTCAAGCGCGCCATTTATACCGGCCGGATCAGCCCGGCGCAGGCCAAACGTGTCGATGAAATGCAGGCTGTGGCCGATGCGTTGAGCCTGATGGCCAACATCGTGATGGCGTGGAATACCTCACAGATGCAGGCGGTCCTGGATCGCTGGTCGAACCGCCGCCAGGTCATTCCACCGGAACTGATCGGGAAGATTGCGCCCACCAGGCTGGAGAGCATCAACTTGCGGGGTGTGTTTCGCTTCCCGGTTGACCGCTATGCTGACCAAATCCTGCCTTCGCGGCCAAATGCATCGATAACTGGCACCAATGGATGAAACCGACCACGGTTTGACGCCACGAATCGCAGATTTGAAAGTGAACAGGAAAGTCAATGAAATCAACGATCTACCAACACCACCTCCGCGCCAGTGCTAGCTTTTCGTACCGTCACTTATTGCACTGAAAACGAGGAGACCCCGACTGCGGCCTCAATAGCGATTGGAGCATCACCCTTCACGCTCGCGTCGCGGTCAATCAGCTGTCTAGGTGATTGGCCCAAAACTCCATCATCGCGCGGCGTTGCGGCAGCTGCCTACTGTGGTCGTACGCGCCGCGGACCTTTCCGCGCACGTGCGCGAGTTGCAGCTCGATGTGATCAGACGGGAACTGCCGCTCGTACAGCGCCGTCGAGGCTAAACCTCTGAATCCGTGCCCGGTCATCCTTCCCTTGTAGCCAATCCGCTCGAGAGCCTTCAAGATCGTGTTGTTGCTCATTGATTTCTTGCGATCCAAGCGCGCAGCCCAGTGGGCGCGACCAGTACGTACAGGGAGTTGCCGTCAGCGACTTTGTAGGGGCGATCGCGGGTAACGAGGTTGCGCAGTTGGAGGTCGGTAAGCCTCCCGTTGAGCTAACGGGTTCTGCGGAGGGTAGCGGTTTCAGACATTTTGGGGTCCTCAATGAACGAGAAAATACCCCGATGACGCTTGTCGTCGTACTGAATCGCCCCGGGTTTTGAGGAGGCTCAAATCTCTGAGAGGATTGAGCCATGAAGAAGTCGAACAAGTTCTCACCGGAGGTGCGTGAGCGCGCGGTGAGGATGGTGCAGGAGCACCGAGGGGAGTACCCGTCGTTGTGGGCAGCAGTCGAATCGATCGCGCCGAAGATCGGATGCGTCCCGCAGACGCTGCTGGAATGGGTCAAGCGGGTGGAGGTCGATTCCGGGGTGCGAGAGGGCGTCACGACGTCCGAGGCGCAGCGGGTCAAGGGCCTGGAACGCGAGGTCAAAGAGCTGCGTCGGGCCAACGAGATCCTGAAGCTGGCCAGCGCGTTTTTCGCCCAGGCGGAGCTCGACCGCCGACTGAAGTCCTGAACGACTTCGTGGACCAGCATCGCGCCACCCACGGAGTCGAGCCGATCTGCAAGGCACTGCAGATCGCCCCGTCGGGATACTGGCGCCATGCGGCGCTGCTGCGCGAGCCGCACAAGCGATGTGCCCGGGCTCACCGTGACGAGGCCTTGGTGCCGCAGATCGAGCGCGTCTGGAACGCCAACATGCAGGTCTACGGCGCCGACAAAGTCTGGAGGCAGCTCGCACGAGAGGGGACCGACGTGGCCCGCTGCACGGTGGAGCGGCTGATGCGGCGCTTGGGACTGCGCGGCGTGCTGCGCGGCAAGGTGGTGAAGACGACCGTCAGCGACAGCAAGGCGCCTTGCCCGCTGGATCGGGTCAACCGGCAGTTCCGGGCCGAGCGGCCGAACCAGCTGTGGGTCAGCGACTTCACCTACGTGTCGACATGGCAGGGCTGGCTCTACGTGGCGTTCGTCATCGACGTGTTCGCCCGTCGCATCGTCGGCTGGCGGGTGAGCAGCTCGATGCGAACTGACTTCGTGCTGGACGCCCTGGAGCAGGCGCTGTACGCGCGGCAACCCGAACGCGATGGCAGCCTGGTGTGCCACTCCGACAGGGGCTCGCAATACGTCAGCATTCGCTACACCGAGCGGCTGGCAGAAGCCGGCATTGAGCCGTCCGTGGGCAGCAAGGGCGACTCGTATGACAACGCGCTGGCCGAGACGATCAACGGCCTCTACAAGGCCGAATTGATTCATCGTCGGACGCCCTGGAAAACAAAGGAGTCCGTGGAGCTGGCCACGCTCGAATGGGTGTCCTGGTTCAACCACCACCGCCTGCTCGAACCGATCGGCTACATCCCGCCGGCGGAGGCTGAGGCAAACTACTACAGGCAACTCGCCAGTCAGGCCACCACGGTGGAGGTCTGACTTAAACCAACGGGCCTCCACGAATCCCGGGGCGATTCACCCCATTGCAGCGACATGGGGTCGCACGGACCTGGCGTCGTCCGACATGATGAGCATGGAAACCACCCAACGGGTGTGGCAGGCCCGACAGGATCCAAGACGCAACACGTCCTCGATTGGCATCTACTCCCATGTGCGTGACCGATGGGGGATCTTCTACGCGCAGCCTTTTGTGCTCAATGAGCGCCAGGCAGGGGTCGCCATTGAGGGTGTCGTGCGCCAAGAATCCATCGAGACCAGCCAGTTGGCGGTGGACACCCACGGCTACACCGACTTTGCCATGGCGTTGGCCCGGCTACTGGGGTTCGATCTATGCCCACGACTGAAGGAATTGAAGCAGCGTCATCTGTACGTGCCGCGTGGCACGATCATTCCACCGGAGATCGCAGCAGTTTGCGAGGCTACCGTCGATACCGCTTTGATTGAGAAGCGGCGCGCGTCAAGGTAGTTGTCGCCTCGGTCATGCAGCCAACTGTTGAGTATTCACGTCAGGCAAATGCGTCTTTATGACGGACTCACGTTCCGGGTTGAGCGTGACTGCGCCAATGGGCGACCAGTTGCGCGTATTGCCGGACCAACGCGCCGGGTTGAGTTCGCGAGCCTCGGTGTAAAGAGCATGCCTGGCAGCCAGAATCGCCTGATCCTCACCGGCATGGCGCTGGGCCGGACTGACGTAGCGGATACCGCTGTGACGATGATCGACGTTGTACCACTGGACGAAGCCGGCTGCCCAGGCGCGCGCCTCGTCGAGGTCGGCGAAGCCTCGGGTGGGAAACTCGGGCCGGTACTTGGCGGTGCGAAACAGCGACTCGGCATAGGCATTGTCATCGCTGACCCGTGGGCGCGAGTACGAGGGTTTGACGCCCAGCCAGTTGAGCATGGCCAGTACCGTCGTGGCTTTCAAGGTCGAGCCGTTGTCGCCGTGCAGAACCGGCTTGGCGCTCAAGGCGGCAATCCCTTCGGCCAGCGCCGTGCGGCGCACCAGATGGGCGGCATGGTCGGCATGGTCGCTATCATGCACCTCCCAGCCGACGATCTTGCGGCTGTACAAGTCGAGAATCAGGTAAAGGTGGAACCAGCGCCCCGTGACTTGTGCCGGCAGGTAGGTCATGTCCCAGCACCAAACCTGGCGCACGGCGGTAGCGATGTGCGTGGTCGGCGGCCGGACCGCCTTGGGTGTCTTGGCGCGCCCACGGTGAGCGGATTGCCCATGCGCGCGCAGGATGCGGCTGAAGGTGGATTCGCTGGCCAGATAGACCCCTTCATCGGCCAGCATGGGCACGATGCGCGCCGGCGGCACGGCGGCAAAGCGCGGCGCATTGGCGAGGGCCAGCACCTGGGCGCGCTCGGCCTCAGAGAGGGCATGGGGCGGGACAGGGCGCACTGCCTGCGGCCTACGATCACCGCCGACAAGGCCTTCGCCAGCTTGCCAGCGTTGCAGCGTGCGCAAGTTGATGCCGGCCATCTCGCAGGCGGGCTTCAAGCGCGCGCCTGCCGCCTGCGCAACATGGATATCTCGGGCCAGTGCCTGGCGATCTTCGAGGCCGATCATTCGCCCTCTCCCTTGTTGAAGATCGCCGCGACTTTTTTTGACAGGACCAGTAGGGCTGCCGTTTCGGCCAGCGCCCGGTCTTTGCGCAGCAGTTCGCGTTCGAGCTCCTTGATCCGCTTCTTGTCTTGCCGGGTGGCTTGCGGACTGGCGCGGGCCTCCTCGGGCTCGGCCAAGGCCGCGGTGGCGCTGGCACACCACTGATCGAGTTCGGCCGGATATACGCCGTGCTCACGACACCAGGCGCTCTTGCCGGCCTCGTCCATCGCCGCCGTAGTGATCACCGCTTCGAGTCGAGCGCGCGCAGTCCAGGCCCGCCCTCGGGCGGGCCTGGACTGCGCATCCTCACGCCATCGTTCCAATGTCTGCACCGAAACCCCAATCTCTTGTGATACCACGCCCACTTGGGCGCTCTCCGGCGGCAACAACCGCGCCACCGCTCTGTTCCTGAATGCTTCTCCGTACCGAGCCATCTCTCATCCTTGTCGCCCCCAGGTTCAACATCATAGAGAGGCGACAACTATTCTGACGCGGGGGGGAAGCACTGGGACACCTTGGTCCATTTGGCAGCCTCGGTGATGAGCGGCAACGCCAGCGCAGTTGCAGCGCTGGCCAGATTTGGATCGGCGGCGCGGGGAGACCCCATCTACGAAGCGGGTGTTCAGTTGGGGCGCTTGCTGCGAACTGCGTTCCTGGCCGACTACTTTGTCAAAGACGCCTTCAGGAATGAGCTGCGTCGGGTACTCAACCGGGGTGAGGCGGTCAATGCCTTGAAGCGGGCGATTTATACCGGCAGAGTGAGCCCGGCTCAGGCCAAGCGGGCCGAGGAAATGCAGGCGGTGGCTGACGCCTTGAGTCTGTTGGCCAACATCATCATGGCCTGGAACACAACCCAGATGCAGGCCGTTCTGGACCGCTGGGCCAACCGGCGTCAGGTCATCCCGGCGGAGCTCACGGGGAAAATTGCGCCGACGCGGCTGCAAGGTATCAATTTGAGGGGCGTATTCCGCTTTCCAGTGGAGCGTTATGCCAGTGAAATCCTGCCGTCACAGACCACGCCGAAAACCGGGACCGGCGGTTGAAACCGAGCACGCTTTTGCGCCCTCAAACGGCGATCAAAAAAATCAACAGGAAACCCAATGAAATCAATGGCTTGGCAGACCACCCCTACGCCAGTGCTCGATCTCCTACCGTCACTTTTGACAACGAAAACAAATCGACCCCTGTCAAGGAAAACGGGCCTGCAGCATCGCCAGGAACGGCGATGGAGGCCCGCTAGGGGACGCCAGCAGCGCAGTTAAAACGTCGCGTCTTTCAGCGAGATCGAACACCCGTTGTAGTCGTAGCTCACGTCCGACACGACACCCGACACCCGAGCGGTTTTCCCGGTTGAAAGCTGGGTGACGTTGAGCTTGTTGTCTGTACCGGCATGCACCGAAACCTGGCCGGAGCGCAGGAACACCCGATAGCGAGGCTGGAAGCCTTCGGTGACGGAGCGCACTTCACCGCTGACCGCAAGGCCCTTGTTGGCATAGAGGCCGTTTGCTCGCACCTGGTTGTCTTTCGCGGCCTGGCAGATTTGCGGCAGGGATTCCGTGAGCATCACCGGGGCGGTGGCCTTCTGCACATCCTTGGCGACTTGATCCAACGCAGCGCAGCCCGCGAGGGCGAGCAATGGAATAACGAGGGCTAGACACTTCTTGGTTGATTGCATAGACACGACCTTGAGGGTTGGTTAGGAAATTGGGTGTCGGGATGCCCCCGACTGCTCACCACTAGGCAGGTGACGCAGCCGCTAGACCGAAGCGAGCGGCTTTTAGTACGTAGGCACGTAGATGACTTCAATGTCCACGCGCTGGTTCTGGTGCCGCCCTTCTGGCGTCGAGTTGTCGGCCACGAAGTCGGATGCCGAAGCGAAGTTCACCATGATCTTGAGCGGCGACACGCCGCGCGCAATCAGGTACTGGCGGGCCGACAAGGCCCGGCGCAAGGCCAGGGCCTCATCGGCCGCGCTGGGGCGTAGCGTGCTGGTGCGACCGCTGACGTAGATGATCGTGGCCCCCTTCGCCTCGGCCAGCAGCTCGGCCGTGGAAGCGTCCGGCCGGAACGTGGTGCTGCTGTCGGAGAAGGACACCGAAACAGCGGTCAAGACCGGCTCGCCATAGCTCACGGCCGCCATGCCGGCAGCGCCGGCGGCCATCGCGCCAGGCGCGAAGGCAAGGGACGCCAAGGAGAGGGTCAGAAAAAGGGCTTTGCGCATGGTGCGGACTCCAAATCAGAAGAACAGGTAGCCGGCCTTGCTCATGGGGATGCGGATCAACCACAGAGCGGCCAGGTGCAGCGGGTAATAGGCGTAGAACGCCCAGCGCAGGCGCGGCATGGGCAGATCGACGCGGGAAGCGACCAGGAGCAGCGGCAGCGAGGCCAGCGCCCACAGGTTGCGATTGATGAACCACAGCGCCGCGCAGGCGAGCAGCGCGACGGCCGCGGCGGCCCAGGTGGGCCGCTTGCGGTACGACCACACCGCCAGGCCGAAGGCCACGGCCGGCCACCAGTATTCGACCAGGCCGCCACCGACCAGGAACACCAGGCCGGCGCCGACCAGGTGCAGCGGGCCGCCCTTTTCCACCAGGTAGGCGCACGCCGTCACGACCAGGAGCGTGAACAAGACATTGAGGGGCCACCACCCGGCGGACAGGCCACCCAGGGCGACGAAGGGCACCGAGGCCACAGCGCCGAACACCGCGAGGCGCTTCATCGTGCGCGTGTACGCGCCGCGCTCGAATGCACCAGGTCGAGCCAGGTTGTAGGCCAGCACGAAAACGAAGATCGGCAGCGCCAGGCGGCCGGCCTCGAAGAGAAACGGCAGCGTGCCATTGAACAGGTACTTGTTGACGTGATCGCCGGTCATCAGGGCCAGCGCGAGCCACTTCAACGCTTCGACCGTCCCATCCGGCACGTGCAAGGGCTTCATCCGCGCTTGCCCCCGCGTGAGGCATAGGCGCGCAGCACCAGGAAGATGATGTACAGCGCAGGAAGCGACAGCACGAAGGCAATGGGCTTGCCGATCCATGCCGGCAGCGCCCACAGCAGCAGACCCAGCGCGAAGATCGGGCCGAGGCCCAGCAAGAGCAGATCGAATTGCCCCTTGGCCTGCGATTCGGCCCAGTTGCAATAGGCGGTCAGCACCCGGCCGAAACCGAGCGTGTAGCGCATCATGAAGGCGTGGAATTTGTCCATGTTTTAGCCGCTAAATCGGAAGGCCCGCCCTACTCCGGCGAGCCTTCGCTTCTGTTGTTGAAGGAGATCGAGCGCGGCACGTAGCCGCCCGCGACGTTGATGGATGGAGCTGCTGCCGGCCTGGCCGCCGGCGCGGCCGCTGGGGCCGCTGCCGTGGCCTGCTGGGCGGCTTGCACCGCCGGCGCTGGCCCGGTCGGCATCGAGGGCGTGGCCCCCGCCTTCGTCACGTCCAGCGTGACGAACCGAGCTTCGAGCCAATCCGCCCACTTGGCGGCCTTGCGCATCAGGTCGGCGCGATACACCGCGTTGTACTGCGGCGTGCGTGAGTGGTAATTCGCGGCCTTCGTCCAGAGATCGCCCTTGTCGTTGCGAATGTGCATCCGCAAGCGCCAGGCGGCGAGGTCGAACGAGTAGCAGCCAGCGGCCGCTACATCGTCCGCCGTGATGCCGTAGCGGGCCAGGTCGCGCAGGTAAGCCGTGTTGAACTGCATCGGCCCCACGTCATGAGTGCCGTTCGAGTTGCGCACCCACTGGCCCGGCTTGCCGCCTTCCTTCTCCGCGACGGCCAACACGATGTTGGCCGGCACTTCGTACTTCACGGCCGCCGAAACGGCGCACACGACGCGCTCCTGGAGCTGCGGCGGAAGGTCGGCAGCAAAGGGCATGTCAGTAACCCCCCCAGGAAGCGCGGCGGCGCTCTTCGTCCTCGCGCCGGATGCGTTCGTTGTACTCGGCCAGCGCCCGGTCATAGTCGGCCGCTTCGACCCAATACCCGCCCCTTTCTGGCGTGCCGACATAGCGCGGCTTGGTGCTGCTGAAATCGGTGTAAGCGTGGTTGGTGTAGGCCGCGCAGTAGTCGGGCATCTGGTTGCTGATGTACGTCGTCCCGTCCTCGTAGCCCTGCCAGAACACCAGCGTTTGATTCAGGGCCTGCGCATCGCAACGGCCAGCGCCGCGCGACATGGCCGACACCAGCGCGGACATTTCCGGCGTCTGGTTCGACACCGGGCACAGATCGAGGAAGTTCTTGCGCTTCTTGATCGTGTCGGACATTTTCCGCGCCGTGATGCTGAAATACTTGCGAAGCGACGGCGCGCATTCGCTCGGGCGGGTGCCGCTTGCGAGGCACAGGATCGCCTCGCAAGCCAGGCGGGTGTCGCCGGTCAGCACGTCTTGCGCGCTGGCCGTGCCGACCGAGCAGAGGGCCGCCACAGCGGCCACGATGGAAAGCAACTTCTTCTTCATGATGAACACTCCTTTGGGTTACGCAGATTTGTCGTTGCGGCCGCCGTCACGGAACGCGGCTACTTCGGACTCGGGATCGGCAGAGCTGTCAGCTCCGGCCAGGCTGTTGTCGCCGAAGGTCGGCGAGGGTTGTTGATCGGGCACGTCGATGCTCGTGTCGGCCGAGCTGCCGCCCTGCGCCTTGATCGCGGCCGCGATCTTTCCGCCGGTGGTGTCGGCGATGCGTTCCATCGCCGAGTCGCGCATGCTGGCGGCCTTCGCGGCCGCCACCGCACCTACACCCTTCGCCAAGTTCGCGCCGGCGTCGGCCGTGACGCGGCCGGCCTTGCCAAGCGCGGAAGCGGCCGAGGCCAGCATGCCGGGGCCGGTACTACCAGGTGCGTCCTGCTGGCCGCCCTGCCCCGCTCCCTGGCCCTGGCCGCCACCCTGGCCGGCCTTCGCGCCGCCGGCGTCACCGCCGCCGCTGGCCTTCTGGCCGCCGCCTTCGCCACCCTTCGAGCTGGAGCCGGCCTTATCGCCGCCGGCCTTGTCGCCGCCTTTGTCGCCGCCCTTCGACTCGCCGCCGCTGCTGCCGCCGCCGCCAGAGTCGCCACCGCCGCCACCGAAGCCGGCGGCTTGGCCCAGGGGCGTGCTGGTGCCGGCTTCACCGCCACCACCACCGCCAGAGTCGCCGCCACCACCACCGCCCAGCATGGACATGACATCCGACCCGGACGAGACGTTTTCATTGGCCTTCGAGAACGCGGCCATGACCGCAGAAGCACCGCCGGCGGCCGAGGCCGCGCCGGCCGCCAGAGCAGCGCCGCCGGTTGCCGCTGCTGCGGCCGCCATGCCAGCGGCACCGAGGGCCGCGCCTGCGCCGAAGTTGCCGATGCCGGCACCGCCCACGCTCGCGCCGGTGATGACGCCGGCGATGAGCGCCGGAATCTTGTTGACGAGTGCCAGCAGGATCACGCAGACGATGAGCATCACGCCCATTTCCTTGAGGTTGATCCCCTCGCTCATGCGCGCGTAGTAGTCATCCAGAAAGGTCTTGCCGATGCCGACCAGCAGCACCATTGCCATGAGCTGCGCGGCCACACCCAGCACGGTCTTGTAGTAGTTGATCGCCATGTCGGAAGTCCACCGCGACCCACCGAAGCCGAGGAAGAACACGCCGCCATAGGCGAGCACCCAACCAGACGCCAGGAGAAGAAGCATGTTCACGCCGATGAGCGCGAGCACGATCAAGATGGCAACGGCCATGAGGATGCCGGCCATGCTGTCCACCGGCGACCACACCGAGGACTGATCCATCACCTTGTAGAAGATGGCAAAGCCAATATCGACAATGCCGGAAGGCGACAAGGCTTGACCCAAGCCCGTCGCGTTGCCGGCAATTTGGCGTAGCGACGCATAGATGGTCGAGGCGAAGTTAGGGCCGTTCGTCAGCAACCACCAGAAGAAGCCGGTGAAGATGGTGAAGCGGACAAGCTCCGCGAAGAACTCCCCAATGTCGGCCTTGCGCAAGGCCATCATGCCGAACGTCCAGACCATCGAGATCGTCACCAGCAGCCAGAACAACCAGGATGCGGCGTTGGTGATGACACCGGCCCAGCCGCTGGCGGCGGCGTTGTAGCGGTTCAGAACGTCATCGAAGAGGCCCGAGCTGTTCATTTGGGCGGAAGCGTCCGTAGAAAAGAACGCCAGCCAAACGAGCAGCGGCAGGGCGAGTTTCAAGCTGGCTGGCATTCTCATTCGTCAGTACCTCACCAGGACTTAGGTTCGCTAGGTTTGAACGAGCCGGCCCGCAGGCACTGCGATGAAAACGCCTCTTGCACGCTCTTATCGAGCTTGGCGATGTTCTCGGGTTTGCAGTTCTCGGCATTCACTTCGGGCAGCGTCACCGGCTCGGGCTTTTTCTCGCAGCCGGCCAGCAGGGCCGCCACAAGGGCGGCCGCTGCCAGGATCGAGGGTTTGGATAGGCGCATGTATCCCCCTTACCAATTACGGGCCGGACTGGCCCTGTACTCGCCCTTGCGCAGCGCCTCGCCGGCGGCTTGCTGCTGCGCTTCACGGTCGGCTTCGACCTGCATCCGCGTGGCGATGGCGTTCTGCTGCGCGACCATGAGGCCCCGGATTTGCAGAAGCTGGTTTGCCTGCTGGGCCGCGAGCTGGTTGGCGAAGCCGATGGCCTGCATTTGCCCGTTCGCGCCCTGCGCGGCCGACTGGAGCCGTTCGAGCTGGCGCGCGTCGGACTTCAAGGCGTCCTGCTGGCGATCCAGGCCCTTGAACAAGGCATCGTTGGCCTTCTTCTGGCTCTCGCTCGCCAGGCGGCGGTTCTCGGCCATTGCGGCCTGTTCGGCGGGCGTGCAGCCGCCGGTGCCGTTGAAGCACGGCGAGCTGCGGTAGTAGGCCACGTCCTGGAACTTGCCCAGGTACGAGTCGATGCTGCCGAGCTGGGTCTTGTAGTAGTTCAGCGTATCGACCGCATTCATCAGCCCGTTGATCGTGGACTGCGCCTGATCCCAGATATAGGCCGCCGGCGCGACCGTGTTCTGGATCATGTTTTCGTACTGCTGGAGCTGGGTTTGGTACTGCTCAATTTGCTTGAGCGTCTGCGCCACCGACTCGATGGCCGTCATGACGTTCTGCACCAGGTTCCCGCCGTCGATGACGGGAATGCCGGCCTGCGCGGGCGACATGGTGGTGATCGACCCGGCCATCAGAGTGACGGCGAGAGCGACTTTAGCGGCTAAAAACTTCTGCTTCATTTGCTTTCTCCTGGCGTTAGTAGTCAAACGATTGGTACGGCTTCGAGAACGTCATGTCCTTGGTCACGATGACGTTGAACCGATAGCCGGGGCGGATTTCCAAGGTCGGGGCAATGTTCAGATTCTTGGAAACGAGTTGGGCGATGGTGTTGCCCAGCACTTGCCCAAGTGCTTCGCTCAAAGCATCGCTGGCGCGCTGCTGATTGCCGGTGGAACCGCTGTTGTCCTGGCTCATGCTCACGGCGGCGATGACGCCCGACATGAGGAAGGCCGAGCCGAACACGCGCAGGTAGTGGTTATTCACCTGGTCATTGAAGCCCGCGTACCCGGCGCTATCCGCGCCCGGCATCGTGCCAATGTCCATCGCCTTGCCATCGGGGAACACGATGCGCTGCCAAGCCACAAGCACGCGCGACTGACCGTAGGCAACATCGCTCGAATACGACCCGACCAGGCGCGAGCCTTGCGGAATCAGCAGATGCTTGCCGGTCGGCGTGTCGTACACGTTCTGCGCGACCTGGGCCATGATCTGGCCCGGCAAGTCGGAGTTGATGCCCGAAATGAGCGTGGCCGGCACCACGAAGCCGGCGCGCAGCTCGAAGGGCGAGCGCGGCGCTTCGGGCTGGGAGTCCAGCCGCCAACGGTCGCCCTGGCCGCTTCCCGCGAACTGCGCGTAGTTCTTGCCCTGGCCGCCACCGGCGGTTTGCAAGAGCTGCGGCGCACCACCACCCACGCCGCCGCCGGCCTGCTGGCCGCCGACGCCCGAGGCGCGAAGCTGCGCGAGCCGGGCCTGATAGGCGGCGGTCGGATCGCCCGATGCTTGCGCACCGATTTGCTGCCGCACAGCCGCCAGGCGGGACAGCATTTCGTCGCGCGTCTGCGGCGTGCCCGGCTGCGCGCCCGATGACCCGCTGCTGCGCGGCGCATCGACACGAACGCCCGTCTTGGCCTTGACCGCTTCCTGGAACATTTGCAGCTTCGCCATGCGGATGCGGTCGGCTTCATCGTCATGCACCGGCTGGCCCAGGTTGCCGCTGGGCGGTGGCGGCGGCGCGTCCAGGTCGGGGCGCGCGACAAGCACCGGCGCAGCCTCTGGCCCGGTCGCCAGCTCCGGCGGCTTGAGCGGCGAGGCCGCTTCTACCGTGCCGCCATCCCTGTCGCCGACGATCTCCTTGGCGAACATCGTCGTGTTACCCGCCTTCTCGGCCGCGCCTTGCGCCGGTGCGTTCTGCTTCGCAGCGCGATCCGCCGCGACCAGCATCATCACCAGCAGGAAGGCACCCAGCGCGGCCGCAAGGATGTACATCGGCATGTTGTTGACACGCCGCACGCCGGACTTCTTCGATACCGCGCCCGGCGAGGCGTCCGGTGCCATTTGATCGGCTTGGTCACTCATAGGTCACTCCTTGCGCACCCAATACCCAGCCGGCGCAAAGCTGCCGTCTTGCACCAGGTACGGGCGGGTGATGGATTGATGGCCGACCAACAGAGTCAGGCGGTACAGGTTCGAGTCGCCGGCCTGGTCGAGCACGTACCGCAGCGGCAGGGCCGCCGGCGATGCCGGCTCACTGGCCGCCGTGGCCTGCGCCTTCGCGCTGGCCGGGTTGAACTCCAGTAGGGCATAGCCGCGCTCGCGCAACGTCAGCACCAGGGCCTGGCCGAAGGCATCAGGCGTGGCCTGTTGCAGCTCCAGGCGCGTCTTGGCCGGCGGGTACAGCACAGCGAGCTGCTGCACCGCTTCGCGGGCGAGCTGCTGCTGATCGACCGTTGCGGTCGGCGGGACGAAGTTGCCGTATTGGCCGGTGGTCGCGCAGCCGCCCAGGGCGAGGACGAACAGCGCAGCAAAGATGATCTTGCGCATGGTCACTTCCTCCGGGAGATAGTCACGCGGTCTTGGCTTCCACCAACACCGGCAATCAGGATCGCGCGGTCAAACACCGTGTCCACGATGTAGCGATTGCCCTGCACGCGATAGTTCACCATCACGGTTTCCTCGTCGCGGAAGATGCCGCCCTCGCGGCGCACGACCAGGAGCGTCGGCGCTTCGGTTTGCTCCATCGTTCCGGGCATTTCGATGATGGTCTTGCGGCCATCGTTGAACACACGCACCGGCTTCCAGCTCGCCGAGCCGGACAGGTCATAGTCGAACTTGAGATCGCCCAGGTACTCGCCGGTCTGCGGGATGGTGCGGTCGGTGCGTTCTTGCGTTTCGCGGCGCTGGATCGCGTCCCACTTCGCAAGCGCGTCCTCGGGGTAGGTGAACGAGACTTGCGGCATGTACTCGGTGCGATGCGAGCGCAGGCGCAGGTGATAGGCGCGGCGGTTCGTCGTCACGATGAGGCTGGTTTCCAGGCCAACATCCATCGGCTTGATGATGAGGTGCTGCACTTCGTTGGGGCCGCTGCCGGTGATGGCCGGCTCGACCGTCCACCGGGCCGTGTCGCCCAGGTTGATCGAGTTGACTTGCTCGCCTGGCTGCAAGGCCACGTCGCACACCTGGAGCACCGCGCACACGATGCTGGGCTGCTGCGCGCCGAACAGGAACTTGATCGCGCCATTGGAGCCGGCGACGGGCTTCATGCCGGTGGCAGCGCCCGCGTTCCATCGCTTCGCAATGTCGATGGCCGCGCGCTCTTGAGGCGTCAGCGTCGGGTTCTTGCCGGTGAAATACTTGTCGGCCAGGTCATCGGCGGCCAGGGCCAGGGTGGGCGACAGCAGCGCAGCGCCCAAGGCGACAACGGAAAAGATTTTCTTCATGGTGAATGTCCTTGGGTTCATTGAACGCGCGACCAGGAGTAGTCCCGCACGTACACGCTTAGGGGGTTGTTCCGAAGTTGCTCATCCGTGGTTTGCGGCGTGACTTCCGCGACGTACACAGTGACCAGCGCACGCCAGATCGCGGGCTTGCCCTTCGGTGTGCCTTGACGGTCGCGGGCGGTTTCTTCCCACTCGACTTGCCAGGTGTCCGGCGTCTGCGGGATGGCCGTCTTGATCTCGACGTTCACCATTTCCTTTTCAGCGCGACGGAACGGGCTGGCATCCGGGGTGCCGTTCAACCACTCATTCATCTTTGGCGTTGCCGGATCGTTGGGCGACAACTTGGCGTACACGCGGAACACAGAGCGGCGCTGCAAGGCCACGTCCGGCGTGACCGTGCGGGCGTCGGTGATGAACTCGGCGACCGTCGCATGGATGACGCGGGCATCGGCCTTCGAGGCCGCTTGCACCGGGCCGGCGGCCACTGTCTGGCCGAGCTTGTCCACTTCCACCACGTAGGGGATGAACTTCGACTGGCTGCCGATGTGGATCACGCCGCCGACGCCGGCGAGCGCGATCAACAGCGACAAGATGCCGATCACTTGCCAGGTCTGGCGAGACGACACGACGCCGCCCACGTGATCGTTCCAGGTGCGACGAGCGGCCAGATAGGGGTTCTCGGCCTCGCCCTGGCGTCGGCCGCCTTCCAGCGGTTCATCGGTCTGCCGAGGGTCGCGCTTGTCGCGTCCTGCGGCCGTGGCGGGCTTCTTGAAGATCAAGCCCTTGAGGGTGTCGGCAAAGCTCATGCGGCCTCCAGGTAGTCATTGAGATTCAGATTGCGGCCGGCCAGCCAGTGATCGACCCACTCATGGCCGAACTTCGCTTGCAGGCTCTTGATGGCGGCGACCGATTCCTTGTCGGACGCGCCGACGAAGGCCAGGGCCAGCGGCCCCAGGGCGAGGTCATAGAGGCGGCGGCCGTTCTCGGAGACGTAGTAGTACTGCCGCTTCGGAACCGCCGTGGCGAGGATTTCGATTTGCCGCTTGTTGAGGCCCATGCGGCGATAGAGCGCCGCCGTGTCCTCGTCGCGGGCATAGACGTTCGGCAGGAAAATCTTGGTCGCGGTCGATTCCACGATCACATCCAAGATGCCCGAGTTGGCCGCGTCGGAAAGGCTTTGCGTAGCCATGAGCACCAGGCAGTTCGCCTTGCGCAAGACCTTGAGCCATTCCCGAATCTTGGCGCGGAACGCCGGGTGGCCCAGCATCAACCAGGCTTCGTCCAGGATGATGACGGCCGGCTGGCCTTTAAGGCCGCGCTCGATGCGGCGGAACAGGTACAGCAGCACCGGCAGCGCGAACTTCTCGCCGAGGTTCATCAGCTCTTCGATCTCGAACACCGTGAAGTCGGAGAGCGACAGGCCATCCTCTTCGGCATCGAGCAGGTGGCCCATCGAGCCGTCCACCGTGTATTGCTTGATGGCCTCGCGGATCGCTTCGTCCTGGATCGTCACCGAGAACTCGGAGAGCGTGCGCGCGCCGCTGGCGTGCATGCTCATGATCGCGTGGCCGATCTCGTTGCGCTGCCCTGGCGTGGTGTCCACGCCGTTGAGCGCAAGGATCGTGTCGATCCACTCCATCGCCCAAGCCCGATCCGCCTTCGTTTCGAGGAACTGGAGCGGGCAGAAGGCCAGGCGGTCATCGTCGGCGGCCACCGTGAAGTGCAGGCCAGTCTTGCCCTTCGAGCCGGCATTGATTGCGGCCGCGAGCGGGTACATCGACATGCCCTTGTCGAAGGCGTAGATCGACATGCCGGCATAGCGCCGGAGCTGCGCGGCGATGATGCCCAGGTGCGTCGATTTGCCCGCGCCGGTCGGGCCGAACATGAAGGTGTGGCCCAGGTCGCGCACGTGCAGGTTCAGCCGGAAGGGCGTAGCGCCGACCGTGACGCAGTGCATGAGCGCCGGGGCCAGCGGCGGGTACATCGGGCACGGCGCGGTGGCGCTGCCCGTCCAGATGGAGCTTGTCGGCAGCAGGTCGGCCAGGTTCATCGTGTTGATGAGCGGCCGGCGCACGTTCTCGACGCCGTGGCCGGGCAAGCTGCCCAGGTAGGCGTCCATCGTGTTGATCGTCTCGATGCGCGCCGCGAAGGCCAGCCGGTTGATGGCCTTCTCGACCGACAGCGCGGCGGCCGCCAGGCGCTCCCGATCCTCATCCATCAACACGACCACGGACGTGAAGTAGCCGGCGGCCACCAGGCCGCTATTGACCTCGGCGATGGCCGCCTCGGCATCGGCCACCATCGTTGCCGCGTCCTGGTTGACGCTGCCGGTGTTGGTGTTGAAAACCTGGTCGAAGAAGCCGCGAATCTTCTGCTTCCACTTCTTGCGGAACTTGTCCAGGTGCTTCAAGGACTCGTGCTGATCCATGAAGATGAAGCGGCTCGACCAGCGGTATTCACTCGGCAGCTCGGCCAGGGCCGACAGCAGGCCAGGCGTTGACTCCAAGGGGAAGCCTTCGAGGGACACCACCTGGATGAACTTGCGGCCGATCTTCGGAACGACGCCGCCCCACAGCTCTTGCCCGCCGATCACGGCGTCCAAGTACATCGGGTTGCTGGGGAGCTGCACCGGGTGATAGTTGCCGGTCACGCAGAACTGCAACCAGCTCAGGAAGTCGTCATGCGTGACTTCCCTGCCCTCTTCCGTGGCGATCTTGTGGCCCTTCAAGCGCGTGAGCTTGACGGCCGAGGACATGCGCGATTCCAGGCTGCGGATTTCGCGCTTGAACTGCTCGATGAGGCCCACGGTGCGGGCCGTGTGGTCGGGCGTCACCGCGTCATCGTCAAACATCAGCTCAACGAACTTGCGCTGGGCCAGCACTGGCGGAAACCAGGTCACGGCGAATACGAAGTGCCCTTCGTACATCGTGCCCAGGCCCTCGAAGAGCCGCCGGCGCTCTTCATCAATGGCGGCCGACACCGGATCGGTGAAGGTGGAGACGCCGCGCTCGGAGTAGTTGGGTGCCGGCCGGCGCACGGCATCGACATGAACCATCCAGCCGCTGCCCAGGCCCGCCAGGGCCTGGTTGATGCGGAAGGACACCATTTCCCGCTGCTCTTCGGTGCTGCTGGCGTTGTCATCCCCTTGGTACAGCCAGGCGGCCATAAAGGAGCCGTTCTTGCCCACGATCACGCCGTCATCGACCACGGCGGCATAGTTGAGCAAGTCGGCCAGGCCCGCGTCCTTCGACCGATGCTTCTTGAGCTTCAGCTCGGCATCGACCTGACGGATACGGGCAAAGAGGATGAGCAACAGAACCGCACCGAGTACAGCAATGCCAATTGCGATTGCTTCGATCATTTGTATTGCTTCCCTTGACTCGGCGTGTTTTCACGGAAGGGCGTGCTGCGAGCCGGGTAGTACGGCTTGTACCGGCGGTGCCGCAGGTACACGTGTCGCAGCTTCGGGTCGGACTTCGCCATGAGGCGCAGCACGAATAACGCGCCGAACCACAAGGCGATGCCGAACACCGTTGCCCTCACTTCTTGGGCGCTGAAAATCAGCGCCCCGGCCAGCAGGCCCGAGAACATCACCAGCTCGCGGTCGCCACCCATGAACAGGTTTTCTCGGTTGCCGGCCCTACGGATGGGGATCGCGCGCAGTGCCATGACTTACCCCGCGATGTGGCCGCGTTCGGCCCAGCGTGCGATGGCTTCACCAGGGAAGCCGGCCATGTCCAGCGCCGCGACCTTGGCCTGGTGCAGCACGCCATCGGTCAGGGCGGCGATTTCCGCGCCACGGCCGAAGAAGGTGCTCATCATGTTCTGCGCGCCGACCAGCAGGGCCATGACCAGGACGATGAAGATCAACGTGCGGAAGAAGCCGTTGAGTTCGCCGCCGAAGATCAAGATGCCGCCGGCGACAACGATGCCGATGATCGACAGCGCGAAGGCCACCGGGCCGGTGACGCTGTTGCGCAGGTTGGTCAACCAGCCTTCATACGGCAGGGAACCGCCGGTGCCTTCGGAGGCGAAAGCGTGCTGGGGGGCCAGCAGGAAGAACGCCAAGAGGGCGAACATGCCCAGGTAGAACACGGCGCGGCTGTCGAAGCGGAACGCGGGAAGGGTCGATTGCATGGGTCTAAGCTCCTTACAGGGTTACAGGGTTACAGGGTTTTGGTTGCGTACTGGCCGTTGGCGTAGCCGGAAACCTCAAGGATTTCCTGGATGCGCCGCGAGCCGTCAGGGGTGCGGGCGATATGAACGACCACGTGAACCGCCTCGCCTATCAGCGGTTCAATGGGTTTGGGTGAATCGGGGTGCATGCTGATGAGCATGGCGAGCCGATCAAGGCCCGCTTTGGCGTTGTTTGCGTGCAGGGTTGCGGCTCCTCCTTCGTGCCCGGTGTTCCAGGCCATCAACAGATCAAGTGCTTCGGGGCCGCGCACTTCGCCGACCAGGATGCGGTCGGGCCGCATGCGCAGCGTGGTCTTGAGCAGCGCCGTCATGGTCACGTCGATGCTGGTGTGGTACTGGACGTAGTTCTCGGCGGCGCACTGGATTTCGCCGGTGTCCTCGATGATGAAAACCCGTTCGGTCGGGTCTTGAAGCACCATCTCGTTGATGATCGCGTTCACCAGCGTGGTCTTGCCCGAGCCGGTGCCGCCGATCACCAGGATGTTCCGGTGGGCACGCACGGCGGCAATCAAGGAATCGCGCTGCTGCGCGGTCATGATTCCGCGCTCGACGTACTGCGCCAGGGTGAAGATGGCGACCGCCTTCTTGCGGATCGCAAAGGTCGGTGCGGGCACGACCGGGGGGAGCTGGCCGGCAAAGCGGCTACCGTCTAGCGGGAACTCGCCTTCCAGGATCGGCCGCTGCCGCGTGACTTCCTTGCCGTGGTAGCCGGCAATGGTTTCGATCATGGCTTGGGCCTGCGCGAAGCGAAGGGTGCCGATGCACTTCATCGGCTCGCCCAGCTTCTCCTGCCAGACTTTGCCGTCCGCGTTGAGCATGATTTCAACGGTCTTGGGATCGTTCAGAGCTGCCAACAGCTCCGGCCCCATGTCGCGTTCGAGCTTCTTCTTCGCCCGTTCCTTGATCGTGTTGTGTTCCAGCTTCTGTTCGGTCATTCCGTGTATCCCATGTATGTGATTTGCGTGCTGCCCTGACCGCACGCATTCTACACAGGTTCATACGATATACCGAAGTCTTTTGACGAGCAAGCAAACGGAATGACGGATTGAGTGTTTTCAATCGTGTCCCGAGCTGATCGCAATAGAAACAACGCGGCGCATGCTCCGTGCGCCTCGCACCGAACCTATGGCTTGCGTTGTGGGTGTTCCGGGGGTTGAGCCACCCCGGCGGGCTTTAGCGGCTAAAAAGTGCTGGCTTCTGCTGGCTCAGTTCCTTGCCGCGTCCCTTCCCTGCTTTCTTTCTTGGCGTCCTACCCCCGGAGCTTCTTGCGGGCGGCCTCGCCCCACTTCTTGACGATGAATGCCTGATGCGACGGTAGCACCGCCGCCACTCGCTCGAAACCGGCAGGAAGGCTCTGCGGAGCCTTGCCGCCGGCCAGGGCATCGAGCGTGTCCTTGTCCAAGTCGGTTGATTCAAGCAGAAGGGGCAACGGCGCATCAAGGGCCTTGGCAATGTCCTGCATGACCTTGAGGGACGGATTGGCCTTGCCCGTAGTGAGATCGGACAGGAAGGAGATCGAAACCCCCGACCTGTCCGATAGCTCCTTTTTCGTCATGTGGCGCTCATCAAGCAGCCGCAGCACGTTCGTGAAGAAGATGTAGTTATACAAAGGCGTCGCCTTGCGCATGGGCGGCTCGAAATTTTAGCCGCTAAAGTTCTTGACCTCGGAATTAGGTTTAGCTAAACTCTAGGCTTCATCACAGCCTGGAGAGCTACGCATGAGCCATAACCAATTCCAGTTTATCGGCAATCTTACCCGTGATACTGATGTTCGCCATAGCGAAAACAGCGCCCGCGCCGTATTCGACCTGGCCGTGAACCGCGTGTGGCGCGACCGCGCCGGCGAGAAGAAAGAGCAAACCGACTTCTTCCGCATCAAGTCGTTTGCCGGCCTGGCAGAGAACGCGGGCAAGTACCTTGGCAAAGGCTCCAAGGTGTTCGTCCAGGGCCGCATCGAGCCGACGAAGTTCGAGAAGGACGGCCAGACCGAGTACGGCTTTGACTTCATCGCCGACGTGATCGAGTACCTGGATACCAAGGAACCAGGCGGCAAATGAGAAACGCGCCCGGCCACAGGCCGGGCGTTATGCTAGGAGGACGAAGATATGCCGGACAGTTTCGACGAGCAGGGCTACCGCCGCAAGCTCATCGACGGCGGGTTGAGTGAGGCCGACGCGACGGCGCTTGCCCGCCGCTACGCGGCCGAGCGCAACGCGC
>NZ_JFJV02000127.1:0-1240 GCF_000611145.1 Cupriavidus sp. SK-3
CAAAGGCTTCCGTCTTCGGTGCACAGGCCCACCCGCCGCGGCGCTCGACCAGCGCCACCTGGGCGCCCTCGTCCAACGTCTCCGGGCGCAGCCAGCCATCGCGTGCAAGCAGCGCCGTGAGCGGCATGGTCCGCCCGCGCGACTCGACCGCCGGCGCTTGGCCGGGTTCCATGCGCAGGGTCGCGCCAATCAACCGCGCCGACCAACCGACGAACGGATCCAGCCCGCAAAAGAGCACAGGCTTGCCCGGCAGAGAAACGATGCGCGGCCCGCCGTTGTCGCGCACGATCAGCGTCGTCGGGCTCACCATCGCCTCGACGGTCTGCGCGCCCGCGCCCGTCGCGGCCAGCGCCAACAGGAACGCGGCGGCACCCTTAATCACGGTATGGCTCCAACACGATGTCGTGCTTGACCTGCACCATCATCTTCTGGCCCGGCTTCGTAGTAATCGTCGGGCGGATGTTCTGGTTGCGGTTGAGCATCGTCTGCGCTGTTTGCGCTGCCACCTGCCCTGCGGTGTTGCCGTAGGTCGTTATGCCTGCCGGGGAGGCAGTCGTCGCCGTTGCGGTGTTGTTGAAGCGCTGCTCCAGCACGCCGATGATCAAGGCCCCCGAGAAGATCTTGAAGAAGTGATTGTTGACGTCGCCACTGATGCCCGCATAGCCGTTCGGATCGGCCCCACCCATGCCAAGCAGCGGTACCCACTTGCCATTAGGCAATTGCATCCGGGTGAATGCCGCCAGAATGCGCTCCTGCCCGATGCCGATATCGCTGCTGTATGTACCAACCAGCGTCGAGCCTGCCGGAATGGCTTTGCAGGTGCCGTTGACTGTGTCGTAGACGTCGTTCGTGACTGTGGCGCGGAATTCGCCGGGCTTGTCCGAATTGAGGCCACCGACGAAAGTCGCAGGAATCACGAATCCCTGGCTCACCGTGCACGGCGCGAGCTTGCCGGCGAACCCGGTGCGGGTGAAGGTGGTGGCCGCCGCCCCACGCAGGAACTGCTTGTCGCTCGACACGGGCGCGGTGTCGCCGCCGCCCGGTGCACCCCCGCCGATGCCACCCAGGCCGTCCATGCCCGCCGCAGCGGCCTGCTGCTGGCCGCGCATCTGGGCCGGATCGACAACACCCGAAAGATCAGGCTGGCGCTTGCCAGCGTCCCGGCGCATGCGGCCGCCGTCCTGCTTGAAGATCGGCGAGGACATGACGGTATCCGTGTCATTCGCCTTGGCCAGCTCAC
>NZ_JFJV02000128.1:0-8192 GCF_000611145.1 Cupriavidus sp. SK-3
AGCCTTTAAGCCTTTAAGCCTTTAAGCCTTTGACGTTGACTTTAACGTTAAGCTTTTGACTCACCCAAGAACCCCCACCACCATGTCCACCCCAGCCTTCGAATCCAAACTAGTCCCCCCCGACACCCCCAACGACCTGACCGAAAAGCTAGCCGCCCTCCCACGCCCGCTCGTCTTCACCAACGGCGTCTTCGACATCCTCCACCGCGGCCACGCCACCTACCTCGCGCAAGCCAAAGCCTTCGGCGCGAGCCTGGTTGTAGGCGTCAACAGCGACGCCTCCGTCCGCATGCTCGGCAAAGGCGACGACCGCCCCCTCAATCACGAGTCGGACCGCATGGCGCTGGTCGCCGCGCTGGCATCCGTGGACCTGGTGGTAATGTTCCGCGAGAAAACGCCGGTCGAGCTGATCCGGCTGGTGCGCCCGGACATCTACGTCAAGGGCGGCGACTACGACATCGATACGCTGGAAGAAACGCGGCTGGTGCGCAGCTGGGGCGGGCAAGCCCATGCCATTGCCTTCCTGCACGACCGCTCCACTACCAAGCTGCTGTCCAAGGTCCGCCAGGGGCAGTAATCCGCCGGCGCCGCACGCGGCGCATCAGGCGCAGCTGAGCATGTCCTGCACGCCGTAGCGCTGGCGCATCTCGTCGAGCCGCGTACGCAGCGCCGCGTCGGCATTGCGCACGCGCAGCCACTGGCGCGTGAGCGGATGCGGCGTGTCGCTCAGCACCGCGGTACGCACGCCATGCTCGCGCAGGTTGTCCAGGAAATGCTCGGCATGCTCGCGCTCCTGGAACAGGCCCAGCGACACCGTATAGGTTTCAGGCGTCCCCGCGCTGACCACCGACACATCGGTGATGTTGCGCCGGCGCAGCTCACCGAGCTTGCGCTGCAGGTTCTCGCGCGTGGACTGTGGCGGCAGGTGAACCCACCAGCGCGCTTGCTCCTGCCGCTCGAACTGCTCCACCCGCCAGGCGCCGGCCGGTGCGCCGGCCAGTTCATCCGCCACGCGCCGCACCAGGTCGCCGTTGAAGCCACCGATCTCCACGCAGGCCATGGTGGACGCGGCGGCATGCGCGGCTGGCTGAAGCGCCGGCGCGGATGCCGGGCTTGCCCGGTCCTCCCGCGCCATCTGGCGGAATCGTTCCGCGCGGGTCTGCTGGGCGGCGCGTCCGGGTTCGCGCGCGCTTTCCATCCAGCCAGCCAGGGGCTGTGGGCCGAACGCGCCCAGCACGGCCGCCAGCAGCAGCGCATTGACCAGGACCAGCAGGATTAACAGGCTTCGTTGGAGCATGGGGGCGATGCAGGGGAAACGAGAGGCTTGGAGAACAATGGCCGGCGCAGATCAGTCCAGGGTACCGGCCCGGCTCTGCGAAGCCATCACATGCAGGCCGAGCAGCACGAGATTATCGTGCATCTCGAACGGCATCGAGAGGGCGTTGGCCAGCACATGGCGGGCGCCGCCGGACAGCAGGCAGCGTACCGGACCGCGCTCGCCGAGGGCACGCCAGGTGCGCTCCACCGCACCGGCCTGCGCCGCCAGGCAGCCGGCGGCAATGGCGTCCCGGGTGTTGTCGGCCCAGGGTGCGGCCAGCCCGGTGTCGCCGACACCCAGGGCCGGCAGTTGCGCGGTGTTCTGCGCCAGCGCGCCCAGCATCAGGTCCAGGCCGGGCAGGATCAGCCCACCCTCGAAACGGTCCTGCGCGCTCACCACGTCGAGTGTGGTGGCGGTACCGGCGGTGACGATCAGCAGCGCACCCTCCGGCCGGTAGCACCGCGCCCCGATACTGCCGATCCAGCGGTCAACGCCGAGCTGGGCGGGATCGCGGTAGCCATTGACCAGGCCGCCGAAGCGCGGGCCCGAACGTACCCAGTTCACACCGGCGCCGGGGCCGAACACGGTGTCCAGCGTGGCTTGCAGGCTGGCCGCGATGGCCGGGCCGGCTACGTTGCTGACCCACACCTGCGGCTGGGCGCCGGCGAAACCGGCCGCCCGCAGCGACGCCCATCGCGCCACCAGCGTGGCCAGTGCGTCGTGTGCCACGGCGCCGCCGTGCTGCCACGGCGTGGGCAGCGGCGCCTCGTGCAACACAGCGCCGGCCCAGGCGTCTTCGCACCAGGCCCACTTCAGGCGGGTGTTGCCGATATCGATCAGCAGTTGCGGCACGCGCGGCATGCCGGCGGAGGAAACGCTCATGCGCCCGCCCCCAGGCCTTCGTCCGCCGGGCGCAGCGAGACTTCGCCGCTGGCGATGCGTTCCAGTCCCATCGGCGTTTCCAGCAACAAGTGGCCGTCGCCGTCCACGCCGCGCGCCAGGCCTTCGGCCTGCACGCGCCCGTCGTGCAGCAGGCGCACCGGCTGGTCGCGATACGCGTCGCGGGCCGACCAGCGGGCCGCCATCGGCGCGAATCCCTGCGCCAGGAAATCGTCGCGCATCGTCGCCAGCCGGTTCAGCACGGCGGCCAGCAAGGCGGTGGGATCGCATTCCGGCAGGTATTCGGTCACGCCGGCCAGGCTGCGCCCGAGCGAGGCTTCCATCTGCGCATCGCGCACCAGGTTCAGGCCGATGCCAATCACCGCCCACACGCGCTGCGGCCCTGCCGGCACCGACTCGATCAGGATGCCGGCCAGCTTGCGCCCGTCGATCTGCAGGTCGTTGGGCCATTTCAGGCCCACGGCGGCGCCGAGCCGCGCATCGCAGTCGGCCAGCGCCTCGGCCAGCGCCAGCCCCACCGCCAGGCTCAGCCCGCTGAGTTGCGACGGCGCCAGCGGCAGTGGCATCGCCACCGAGAAGGTCAGCCCGGCCTGGCCCTGCCAGGGACGGCCCTGGCGGCCGCGGCCCGCGGTCTGGCGGTAGGCCAGGCGCAGCGCGCCGGCCTCGGTCCACGGCGCGCTGCGGCAGGCCTGTGTCAGGTCGGCATTGGTCGAGCCGGTCTCGTCGACGACGTCGAGGGTCCAGCCGCTGGCGGCACCCGTGAGCGCGGCGCGCAGGCGGTCGGAGTCGATGCGCCAGGCCTGGGATGGCGGGGCGGACGGCGGCAAGGATGGGTCAGCGGACATGCGAATCGGCGTTGGACGGCACAAAGGGCACAAAGGGCACGAAGGGCGCAAAGGGCACAACGTGCGCAAGAAGTACGCGAGGTACGGCTTGCGTCGGTGGAACAGGCCGCGCAGCCGGGGCCGCGCGGGGAATCCAGCCCGCATTGTAGCCGTGCGAATCCGCTGCCGAGGCGGTCCGGGCGCCCGCTGACCCTGCGGGTGGCATAGAATCGGGACTTGCCCATCACTTCCACCCATCCTTTGGAAAGCCTTACCACGCCAGCCATCGAAGTGACGCGCGCGGACGGAGCGGCGACGGTGCGATTGCGCGGCGACTGGACCGCGCTGGCGCTCTCGGACTGCCACCACGCGCGCGGCCTGCGCCATGACTTGCATGCGATTGCCACGGATTCGCACTGGTCGCTGGCCGGCCTCGGCCGGCTCGACCACATCGGCGCGCAACTGATGTGGCAGGCCTGGGGCGGCAAGCTGCCCGAACGGATCGAGGCCAGCGAGGCCCAGCGGCGGGTGTTCGCGCGCATCGCCGGCCTGCGCCGCGAAAACTGGAAGAAACATATCGTGGACCGGTTCAACCCGGTGACACTGTTCGGCGCCTCGATCCTGTCGATGTTCTCGCAGCTCGGCAACGGCGTGACCATGCTGGGCCAGCTGGCCTTCGACCTGCTGCGCCTGGCGCGCGCGCCGCATCGCGGCCCCTGGCGCGAGATCTCGGCCAACATCTACAACGTCGGCTATAAGGCGCTCGGCATTACCGCGCTGGTGGGCTTCCTGATCGGCATCGTGCTGTCGTACCTGTCCGCCAACCAGTTGCGCACCTTCGGCGCCAGCATCTTCATCGTCAACATCCTGGGCATGGCGGTGATCCGCGAGCTGGGGCCGGTGCTGGCGGCCATCCTGATCGCCGGCCGCTCGGGCTCGGCCATCACCGCGCAGATCGGCGTGATGCGTGTCACCGAGGAGCTCGACGCCATGCGTGTGATGGGCATCTCGCACGGCTTCCGGCTGATCATGCCGCGCGTGATCGCGCTGGCCATCGCCATGCCGCTGCTGGTGGCGTGGACCGACGTGCTGGCGCTTGCCGGCGGCATGCTGGCGGCCAAATTCCAGCTCGATATCAGCGTGGCCTTCTTCCTGCGCGCGCTGCCCGATGCGGTGCCGGTGGCCAACCTGTGGATGGGGCTGGGCAAGGGCGTGGTGTTCGGCATCCTGATCGCGATCACCGCCTGCCATTTCGGCTTGCGCATCCAGCCCAATACGCGCAGCCTGGGCGAAGGCACCACCGCCTCGGTGGTGACCTCGATCACGGTGGTGATCATTGCCGATGCGATCTTCGCCATCCTGTTCAAGGACATCGGACTATGACAACCGCCACCGCTTCCACGACGCCACAAGCGGCCCGCCCGGCCTCCATGCCCGGCACGGCGCAAGAATCCGGGCGCACCACCGTCATCGAAGTGCGCGACCTCGTCAAGCGCTTTGGCGAGGCGGTCGTGCACGACCACCTGAACCTCGATGTCTATCGCGGCGAAGTGCTGTCCATCGTCGGCGGTTCGGGCAGCGGCAAGACCGTGCTGCTGCGCCAGATCGTCGGGCTGGACCGGCCCACCTCAGGCACCATCCGCGTGTTCGGCGAGGACCTGATGCAGCTCGATGCCGCGCGCCTGCAAGCCCTGCGCAACCGCTGGGGCCTGCAGTTCCAGCGCGGCGCGCTGTTTTCCGCGCTGTCCGTTATCGACAACATCGCGCTGCCGCTGCGCGAACTTCGCACCCTGCCCGACGATCTCATCTGCCAGGCTTCGCTGCTCAAGCTGCAGTTGGTGGGGCTGTCCGCCCGCGACGCCGACAAGATGCCGTCCGACCTGTCCGGCGGCATGATCAAGCGCGTGGCGCTGGCCCGAGCGCTGGCCCTTGAGCCCGAACTGGTGTTCCTGGACGAGCCCACCGCCGGGCTGGATCCGATGGCCTCCGACGACTACGTGGCGCTGATCTGCGAACTGCGCCGCGAACTGGGCCTGACCGTGGTGATGGTGACCCACGACCTCGACACCCTGGTGGCGCTGTCTGACCGCGTCGCCGTGCTGGCGGACCGCAAGGTGCTGGCAGCGCTGCCGATCCCGGAACTGGTGCATATCGACCACCCGTTCATCCGCGAGTATTTCCTGGGCGAGCGCGGGCGACGCGCCATGCAGGCCCTGGCGGTGGCACCGGCGGGCCCGCAATCTGGAGAAGCATGATGGAAAACAAGTCAAACGCCTTCCTCGCGGGCGTTTTTACGATCGGCCTCGCCATCCTGGTGCTGTTCGCGATCTTCTGGTTCAGCAGCGACCACGCGGTGCGCGTGCCCTACGACCTGATCACCCGCTCCACCGTCAACGGGCTGGGGCCGCAGGCCGACGTCAAGTACCGCGGGCTGGACGTGGGCAAGGTGGTGTCGATCCGCTTCGATCCCGCCGTGCCGGGCCAGATCATCGTGCGCATCAGCGTCAACCAGGACACCCCGATCACCCGCACCACCTATGCCACGCTCGGCTTCCAGGGCGTGACCGGGATCGGCTATGTGCAACTCGACGACACCACCGCGCAGGAGGGCGGCACGCCATCCCCCCACCTGGCCACCTCCTCCAAGTCGGTGGCGCGCATCACCATGCGGGCAGGCTTCTTCGAAGAGCTGGAAAAGCGCGGCGACAGCTTGCTGACACAGCTCGAATCGATCATGGGGTCGCTCAACGACATGTTCCAGGCCGACAACCGGCGCGAACTGATGGGCGCGATCCGCTCGGTGCGCAAGACCGCCGACGACTACTCGCAGCTGGCCAACTCGCTCGCGCCGGCGGTGCGCCAGCTGCCGCAGGTGACCGAAAACCTGAACGCCACGCTGGCCTCGACGCGGCGCCTGACCCAGGAACTGGCCCGCCCGGACGGCACCGTGCTGCGCACCATCGACCGCGTCGGGCACGACCTGCAGGGCGCCGCCGATTCGATCCAGTCGGCCGCCGGTGGCGTCAGCCAGGAAACGCTGCCGCAGATCAACGGGCTCGCGCGCGACGCGCGCCAGACCATGCGCAGCATCGACCGCGCCGCCAGCCAGTTCAACGACAGCCCGCGCAGCGTGCTGTTCGGCGGCCCGGCCACCATGCCGGGCCCCGGCGAGCCTGGCTTCCAGGCGCCGTGAGCGGAACAGGAACCGTGATCCCGCGCCCCAAGCAATCGCCGCGCGCCTGGACCGCCAGGTGCGCACGGCAAACCCTTCGAGCAATCCGAGCCCCACGGGCAAACCGAGGCAATCCATGATGCGCACCGCCCATCTCCGGCCAGATCGTTCCGGCACCTCCGGCGTTTCCGGCCTGCCGCGCCGGCTTGCCGCCGGCATCGCGCTGGCCGGCCTGCTGCTGGGCGGCTGCGCCCTCACGCCCTCCACGCCCACCATCACCTACGACCTGGGCCCGCCGGCCGGGGCGGCGCCCGGCGCCACGCCCCTGCCCAGGATGCGCGTGGCGCAAACCGACGGCCCCACCTGGATGGACGGCAACTCGCTCTTCTATCGCCTGCACTACGCCCAGGCCGAGCGCCTGCAGCCCTATGCCACCCAGCGCTGGGTGATGTCGCCGGTGCGCCTGTTCGACGACCGCCTGCGTGAAGCGGTGGCCTCGCGCGGGGCGCTGACCTGGTTCGGCGATACCGCCACGCCGGCGCTGAAGATCGACATGCTGGAGTTCGAGCAGGTCTTCGACAGCGCCAGCGCCAGCCGCGGCGTGATCCGGGTGCGTGCCACCGTGTTCCGCAACGGGCTGCGCGGGCAGAAGACCTTCGTGGTAGCGCAGCCCGCGCCCACGGCCGATGGCGCCGGCGGCGTCAAGGCGCTCGCCACGGGCACCGACGCCGCCATCGCGGCGATCCTCGACTGGGTGGCCACGCTACCGCTGCAATAACCCGGTCCCGCATGGCATCGGCACCCGCTCCGCTCACTCCCTTGCCGCCCACGCCCCGCCATTCGCCGCTGGCGCGGGTGGGCCTGCTGTTCTTCACCCTGCTGGTGATCTACGGCAGCCTCTATCCATTCTCGGGCTGGACCGACAACGGCATCTCGCCGCTGGCCTTCCTCACCGCGCCCAAGCCGCGCTACCTGACCGAGTTCGATCTCATCACCAATGTGCTCGGCTATTGCCCCTTCGGCGCGCTGTTGGTGCTGTCCCTGCACCCGCGCGTGTCCGGCGCGCGCGCCACGCTGCTGGCGCTGGTGGCGGGTGCGCTGCTCTCAGGCTGCATGGAAGCGCTGCAAACCTGGCTGCCCAACCGCATCTCGTCCAATATCGACCTGATCACCAATGCGCTGGGCGCCCTGCTGGGCGGCGCCGTGGTGGCGCCCTTCTCGGCCGCGCTGATCGACCGCGGCTCGCTGCGCCAGTTGCGCATGGCCTGGTTCGAGCCACATGCCAGCTTCGCCATCATCCTGCTGCTGCTGTGGCCGTTCGCGCAGATCTTCCCGCAGGAGCACCTGTTCGGCATGGGCGCGATCGTGCGCGAGTGGCTGACCGACCCCGACTCCTGGCCCGTGCAGTGGCTGCAAGGCGTGTTCCCGGCGCTGCCCGACCTGATCGAAAGCGTAGGCCTGCTGCGGCCCGACGACGTGCAGGGACAGCAGTTGCTGGAATCGCTGGTGACCGCGTGCGGATGGGTCGGCACCGGGCTGTTCGCCTCGGCGGCGATGCGGCGCAATGCCCCGATGCTGCGCATCCTGGCCGGCTTGCTGGCCTGCACGCTGCTGCTCAAGGCGGCGGTGGCGGAACTGCAGTTCCCGGACGACAACGCCTTCAACTGGCTGTCCGAAGGCGGCCGTTTCGCCCTGCTGACGGGCTCGCTGGTGCTGGTATTGCTTTTGCGGCTGCCGCGCTGGCTGCGCGGCGCGCTGGCGCTGGCCGCGCTGATGTTGCTGGTGCTGCTGTCCAACCTGCTGCCCGCCAATCCCTATTCCTGGATCTCGGAGCAGGGCTGGCGCCTGGGTCGCTTCATCCACTTCAACAGCCTGGCGCAGTGGCTGGCCTGGATGTGGCCGTTCCTGGCGCTGTTCTACCTGATCTGGCGCTTCGAGCAATTCCAGCTGGACCGCCGCAGCTTGCGGCGCGCACGCC
>NZ_JFJV02000128.1:8260-19671 GCF_000611145.1 Cupriavidus sp. SK-3
GCCCGGGGCCTGACCGCTTCAGTGCGTCTGGCCGCCCTGCTCGCGGATATCGTCCTGCGTCGACAGCGCGGTAGCCACCGCGCAGCGGATGCCGTCGATCACCGTGGCCAGCGCCAGGCTGGGCTGGCCCGGATGCCGCGCGGCCTGCTCCGGCAGATAGGGAATATGGATGAAGCCGCCACGCACGCCCGCCGGCACGCTTTGCGTCGCCAGCAAGTGCATCAGCCCGTAAAACACGTGATTGCAGACGAAGGTGCCGGCGGTCTGCGAAACCGAGGCCGGCACGCCAGCCGTGCGCATCCGGCGCACGATGGCCTTGATTGGCAGGCTGGAAAAATACGCCGCGGGGCCATCCTCCGCGATGCGGCTATCGACGGGCTGCGCGCCGGCGTTGTCGGCGATGCGCGCATCGTCGACATTGATCGCCACGCGCTCCACCGATATTTCCGGGCGCCCGCCCGCTTGCCCGACCGCGATCACCAGCACGGGCTGCAGCTCATCGAGCAGGTCCGCCATGACGTCGTTGGCGGCGCCAAATACGCAAGGCAACTGGCGCGCGACGATCACGGCCGCATCGGCGCCATCGGGCGTGCCGCCGATGCGCTCGCCGTCGAGCGCGCGAACGGCCTCCCAGGACGGATTGATAGGTTCGCTTTCGAACGGCTCGAAACCGGTCAGCAGCACGGTACGCATGGCAGGGACTCCCGGCCCGAAGCCCGGTTGCCCGGGCCCCTGGCCAAACCTTCGCGGCTGGACCGCGTTCTTACATCAGGAAATACAGCAGCGCGATATTGGCCACCAGGATCATCAGCGCGGTCGGCACCTGCGCCCGGATCACGGCGTTCTTGTCGTCCAGCTCCAGCAGCGCGGCGGGCACGATGTTGAAGTTGGCCGCCATCGGCGTCATCAGCGTGCCGCAGTAGCCGGAGAACATGCCGATAGCCGCCATCACCGCCGGGTTGCCGTGGAACATGTTCACCAGGATGGGCACGCCGATGCCGCCGGTCATCACCGGGAAAGCGGCAAAGCCATTGCCCATGATCACGGTAAACAGCGCCATGCCCACGCAGTACACCACCACGGCCACCAGCTTGTAGTCCATGTTGATGTAAGCCGTGGTCAGGTACGCCACCGCCTTGCCCACGCCGGCATCGGCAAACACCAGGCCAAGCATGGCCAGCATCTGCGGCAGCACCAGCGCCCAGCCGAGCGACTCGGTCAGGCGGCGCGACTCGCGCACACCCTGCACCACGGTATCGCGGGTGAGCCAGCAGGCCGCGGCCAGCGCGACCAGGCAGCCGACGCCAAGCGAGACGAAGGTCACGTTCTTGGGGTCCAGCAGCGGCAGGCCGGCGATCTTCACATCCTTGAACAGCACGGTGCCGATCACCGTCATCAGCGGAATCAGCAGGGCCGGGATGAACAGCTTGTTGCCAAGGCGCTTGGCCGAGGCGCGGCGCTCTTCTTCCGGCAGCGTGCCGTGCTTGCCGTGGCCAACCCCGCCAAAGCCCGCGATCAGCGCCATCACCACGGCGCCGACGCCGACGACGGCCGGCGGCAGCTTGTCACCGATCAGGAACACCAGCGCATACAGCGCCCAGAACAAACCCGTGCTGAGCCGGCGCGGATGGTCGCGGTCCGCGAAAATCATCAGCGAGGTGATGGCCAGCACCAGGCCGGCGAGCCAGTAGAGGTACTCGATGGAAATGATCATGGCTTACTCCCCGCTCTTGGCCGTGGCCGCCGTACCGGCGGCGGCCGCAGCCCTGCCGCCCACTTCNCAGCCTTGCCGCCCACTTCGCGTTCCAGCCACATATCCAGGCGCTTGAGGCGCACGGCATGGATCAGGAAGGCGCAGATCGCGGTCGGGATGCCCCACACGGCGATATGCAGCGGCTCCACATCGATGTTCGACGACAGCAGGAAGGTGTGCATCAGCGCGATCGCGCCGAAGGCCACGAAGATGTCCTCGCCGAAAAACAGGCCGACGTTGTCGGTAGCCGCGCAGAAGGCCAGCACGCGCTGGCGGACCGGCTCGGGCAGCTTGCCGAAACGGGTCTCGGCCGCGCCTTCAGCCATCGGGGCCAGCAGCGGACGCACCATCTGCGGGTGGCCGCCGAGGCTGGTCAGGCCCACCGCCGCGGTGAGCTCGCGCACGCCGAGGTAGACGATCAGCAGGCGCCCGACCGTGGCCGAGGCGATGCGCGAGATCCAGGCTTGCGCATGCTCGCGCAGCCCGTGCCGCTCGAGCAGGCCGATCACCGCCAGCGGCAACAGGATGATGAGCGGCAGGTTGCGCGTCTTGACGAAGGCGGTGCCGATCGCCGTGAAGATCTGCATGACCGGCATGGGCGCCGCCAGCCCGGTGGCGATGGCGGCAAGCGCCACCACCATCATGGGATTGAAGCGCAGCACGAAGCCGAGGATGATGATGCCGACCCCAACTAAGGGCCAGAGGTTGACTGCCTGTTCCATGAGAGACACCAATAGAGTGTGATGGAGGCGAGTGCCACGCGTCGCGTCATGCTGCTCGACATCGCGCGGGTCACAGTGAATACCGGAAGCCTGGGGGCGCGTCCGTTGCGTTTACCGTGTGGTGTGCCCCTTCAGCCTCCGGCGCGGATTGCGATGCCTTCGGCGCCGAGCCGTTCGCGGATGCGGCGCGCAAAGGCAAGCGCGTGTGCGCCGTCGCCGTGCAGACACACGGTTTCGGCGCGAATCGGTACATAGCTGCCGTCGATGGCGCGCACGCGCTGCTCGCGCACCATCTGCAGGGTCTGGCCAAGCGCCACGTCTTCGTCTTCGTGCAGCGCGCCGGGCGTCCCGCGCTTGACCAGCGAGCCATCCGGGTTGTAGCCGCGGTCGGCGAAGACTTCTTCCTTCACCTTGAGGCCGGCTTCGCGCGCCACCTTCACCATGACGCTGCCGGCCAGGCCGAAGAAAACTAGGTCGGAATCGAAGTCGCGCACCGCGCGCACAATGGCGTCGGCCAGCCTGGGATCCCTGGCGGCCTGGTTGTAGAGCGCGCCATGCGCCTTGACGTGGGCCAGTTGCCCGCCCTGCGAGCGCACCAGCGCGGCCAGCGCGCCGATCTGGTAGAGCGTGTTCGCGTACACCACTTCGGGATCGAGCTGCATCTCGGTGCGGCCAAAGTTCTCGCGGTCCGGATAGCTCGGATGCGCGCCGATGGCAACGCCCTGCTCCAGCGCCCACTTCACGGTCTGCAGCATGGTGGCGGCGTCGCCGGCGTGCCAGCCGCAGGCGACGTTGGCCGAGCTGATCAGCCCCAGCAGTTCGCGGTCGTTGCCGCAGCCTTCGCCGAGGTCGGCGTTCAGGTCGATATGCATTGCGATACTCCTCACCGGTCTTGCGGCTTGTCCTGAGGTTTGGGGGTTGCTGTCATCCGGCGGCGCTCAGGCCACGGCCGCGGCCGCGTGGCTGCGCGTGCGCCGCCGCGAGGCGATCACCATGCCGTCTCCCTGCCATTGCAGCGCCTGGTCCAGTTGCTGCAGGTAGCGATCCAGCTCGGCCTGCGCCGCGGCGGCCTCATCCAGCGTGACGCGTACGAAGCGCACCGGCGCGCCCAGCGGCACCTGCGCCAGCCGCCACAGGTCGGCGCCGATCACCACGCCGATCTTGGGATAGCCGCCGGTGGTCTGTGCGTCGGCCATCAGCACGATGGGCTGGCCGGCCGGCGGCACCTGCACCACGCCCGGCAGCACGCCGTGCGAGAGCAGGTCGGCGGCACGCTCAGGCTGGCGGGCCAGCGCCGGGCCTTGCAGGCGCAAGCCCATGCGATTGCTGTTGGGCGTGACGATCCAGTCGGACTGCCACAGCGCCTCATGCGCGGCGGCGTCGAAGTCCTCGTATTCGATGCCGGGCAGCATGCGGATCGGCGTGGCGTTGCCGAGCTTCGTCACCGGCAGCGCCCAGGCCGGAGCCTGCACGCCCAGCCAGTCGCTGTCCTCGGCCACGCCGGGCCGGCCGGCATCGAAGCGGTCGCCTTCACGCAGCGCCCGGCCACCCAGGCCGCCAAAGCCGGCCTTGAGATCGGTGCTGCGCGAGTCCATCACCGGCGCCACGGCGATGCCGCCCGCCACGCACAAATAGGTACGGGTGCCACCCTGCGCCGCCGACAGCGTCAGCGTTTCGCCGCGGCGCACGTCGAAGGCATGCCACGACCACACCGGCACGCCGTCCAGGTTGGCCCGGCATTCGGCGCCGGTCAGCGCGACGCGCATGTCGGCGTGGAAGCGCACGGCGGCGCGGCCCAGCGTGAATTCGATGGCGGCATCGCCCGCCGGATTGCCGAGCAGGCGGTTGCCGATGGTGAGCGCGACCGTATCGAGCGCGCCCGCGGTGCCCACGCCGAAGCGGCGAAAGCCGGGGCGGCCGAGGTCCTGGACCGAGGCGAGCGCACCAGGGCGAATGATCTCGATCATGCGCGGACCCTCCGCACAGTCGCAGCAGCGGGTGCAACGGGTGATGGCATACGGTTCATGGCAGCAGCGCCTCGACGACAAAGCGCACCGTGTCGCCCGGTGCGAACAAGGAAGGCGGATCGCGGTCGGCGACGAAGAGTTCGCTGGCTGTGTGTCCGATCAGTTGCCATCCGCCGGGAGCGGCGGCCGGATAGATGCCGGTCTGCTCGCCGCCGATGCCGACCGAGCCGGCCGGCACCGACAGCCGCGGCTCGCGCCGCCGAGGCGTGGCCAGCGCCGGGTCCATGCCGCCCATATAGGCGAAGCCGGGCTGGAAGCCGAGGAAGTAAACGACGTACTCGCCCTCGCTGTGGCGGCGTACGACCTCCTGCGCCGTGAGGCCGGTATGCGCGGCCACGTCGGCCAGGTCGGGGCCGAATTCGCCGCCGTAGCGCACCGGGATCTCGACCAGCCTGCCTGTCGCCGCGCGCGCCTCGCCCGACGCCCAGGCCAGCTTCAGGTTGCGTTCCAGCGCTTCGGGATCGGCATCGCGGTCGAACACCACGGTGAGGTTGTTCATGCCGGGCACCGCGTCGACCACGCCGCGCCACTCGGCCGCGCGCTGGGCCATGGCCCAGATACGTCGCTGTACATCAAGCGAGGCCGGCGGCGGCACGCTGCACAGCAGCGCGCGCTCGGCCAGGCGGTGAACGGAACATCGGGTCATGGGAAGCACCGGCAGGGGGACCTATCTGCAGTGTAGGCGCGCGCACCGGACTTGGTCAGGGACGACGCCGGCTGCAATCCGGTCCGTGAGCAGAATCTTTTTTCATCGACAATTTGTCGATAAATTCATGATAACCAAACAATAAGATGCTGGGGCTAGGTGTAGACCCTAGGATTTCCCACGCAAAGTGTTGTGCGTGACGGGCCCTGCGCCCTGTCCTGGTGCGGCCGGCCGATGCGGCGAATGCCTCCGGTGCAGGAGCGCTCGCGAGGGCTCCCGCCATGCGCCGGTCCGGTGCGATCGCGCGGCGCGCGGCCCCGCCCGCGCCGACGGGCGCGATGGAAGAAATTTCAGGGAGAGGTGTCAGGCCGTGGCGTGCATGCAACGCCAGGTGGGCCCGCAGCGGGGTGCCGCGGGCGAAAAAAACGGCCGGGTGGATACCGGCCGATCAGACAGTTCACAACGTTGACTCTGCGCCGGGACTCCCCTCTCCGCCTGAGGGGAAGGGAGCGAACGCCGTCGTCATAGCGCGGCGCTTTGGCCCGTTCGGACTCAGGCGAAGCCGGCCTTATGCGCCTGCTCATCCGCATGATAGGAGCTACGCACCATGGCGCCCACGGCGGCATGGGTGAAGCCCATCTTGTATGCCTCGGCCTCGAACATCTTGAAGGTGTCCGGATGCACGTAGCGCATCACCGGCAGGTGGTGGCCCGACGGCGCCAGGTACTGGCCGATAGTCAGCATGTCGATGTCGTGGGCGCGCATGTCGCGCATGACTTCGAGGATTTCCTCGTCGGTCTCGCCCAGGCCCACCATCAGGCCGGACTTGGTGGCCACGGTGGGGTTGCGGCGCTTGAATTCCTGCAGCAGCTTGAGCGAGTGCGCGTAGTCGGCGCCCGGGCGCGCCTGCTTGTACAGGCGGGGCACGGTTTCCATATTGTGGTTCATCACGTCCGGCGGGCCGGATTGCAGAATGTCCAGCGCCTTGTCCAGGCGACCGCGGAAATCCGGCACCAGTACTTCGATGCGGGTGACCGGCGACAGTTCGCGGGTCAGCGTGATGCAATCGACAAAGTGCTGGGCACCGCCGTCGCGCAGGTCGTCGCGGTCGACGCTGGTGATCACCACGTAATTGAGCTTGAGCTGGGCGATGGTGCGTGCCAGGTTGCCCGGCTCGCTGGCGTCCAGCGGATCGGGACGGCCGTGGCCGACGTCGCAGAACGGGCAGCGGCGCGTGCACTTGTCGCCCATGATCATGAAGGTAGCGGTGCCCTTGCCGAAGCATTCGCCGATGTTGGGGCAGCTCGCTTCCTCACATACCGTCACCAGGTTGTTGGCGCGCAGGATGTCCTTGATTTCGTAGAAGCGCGAGCTGCCGGTGGCCGCCTTGACGCGGATCCACTCAGGCTTCTTGAGCTTCTCGGCCGGCACGATCTTGATAGGGATGCGGGCGGTCTTGTCGGCCGACTTCTGCTTGCGGGTCGGGTCGTACTGCTCCGCCTGGGGTTGCGGGGCTTCGCTGGAAGTGGCGATCAGGGCGTCGCTCATAGTGTTCTCCGCACGCGCGGTGCGTGCATATTCGGCTGGATGACTAAGTGGCCAGGGCCGCGGCGGTGTTCCGGTCGGCTGCCAGGGCGCGCTCATGCGCCGCTGCCAGCACTTCGCACAACGCCGCCGCAAGGCGCCGCGCGATATCGGCTTGTTGTGCCGCGGTCACGGGCAGGCGGGACGCGCCAGCCGCATCGGCCACCGGGAAGGTGGCGCCCGCCGTTGCCATGTCGACCGTTTCCAGGCCGGCATAGCCGCAGGGGTTGATGCGCAGGAAGGGCGCGAGGTCCATCTGCACGTTGAGGCTGACGCCGTGATAGCTGCAGCCGTTGCGGATCTTGAGGCCGAGCGCGGCGATCTTGGCGCCCTGGTGCGGACCTTCGCAAAGGTAGATACCAGGCGCGCCGGGCTTGCGTTCGGCTGCGAGATTATACGCCGCGAGCGTGTCCAGCACGGCTTGCTCAATCGCATGGACGAACTCGCGAACCATGAGGCGGCGCCGGCGCAAATCGAGCAGAAGATAGGCTACGACCTGTCCCGGGCCGTGGTAAGTGACTTGTCCTCCACGATCGATCCGCACCACGGGGATCGCCTCGTCCGGGGCCAGCAGGTGCGCGGGATCTCCCGCCTGGCCGAGGGTGTAGACCGGAGGATGCTCGACCAGCCAGATCTGGTCGGGGGTATCGGCGGTGCGTGCGGCGGTAAAGGCACGCATCGCGTCGAAACAGGGCTCGTACTCTTGCCGGCCCTGCTCAATGACTTGTATCGATTGCATCCCGGCAGTTTAACGAAAAGGGGCGGATCTCACAGGATGCCGCCCCTCTCTTGCTCTGTCCGTCTCGTGCTCTTTCACTCCGCGATGGTCCTGCCAGGGTCAGGGTCATCGCGCGAATGCACCAGCCGCAGATGGCCGCGCACGCGGCCGTCTTCGTCAGGAGGCCGTGATCTGGTCCTGGTTAGGCGTCCATTCGGTACCTCGAACCAAACGCCGCGCCATGCGCGCCACCAGGTGCGACACGTTGACGCCCGGCCGGCGGGCCTCGGCGATCAGGGCCAGGCGTACCGGCTCGGCGGCGCGCGGATCCACGCTGACCGTGATTTCGTCGCCGCTGGCGAGCAGCAGGCTACCGCCGCAACGCAGCCAGTAATCTTCCGAATCGCCTTCGCGGGTCAGCCAGACATCGGTCCCCGTGGCTGCATCCACGCGCAGGCGCTGGTCGGCGTGGATGGAAAGCGAGGTAACTTCGCCCGGGCTCAGGGTGAACAGGGTCGTTGTGAGCAATGTTTTCATGTTGGGCATCCTTCACTGACATCGTCGACACCCTCGCCCGCTTGCCCGGAATGGGCAGCCACCAGTCGCGCCAGCCCTTGTCAGGCTATGCTTTGTACTTGACTGGCACCGGTGCGGGCAGCGCGCCGATGCATTGCATTCTAGTGATTGCCGCAGCGCTTCCAAAACGATATATTTTCCTTGTTCTTGTTAAAGAAACTCACATAAGACGAGGTCGATGATGGCGCTGAAGGGAGCATGGGAGAGAGATTTGCCACGTGGCTGGCATCGCGAGCTGCCGCGCCTGCCGCCGCTGACCGCGCTGCGCGCCTTCGAGGCGGCTGCCCGCCACGAGAGTTTTTCCCGCGCGGCCACAGAATTGTTCGTCACCCACGGCGCCGTCAGCCACCAGATCCGCGCGCTGGAGGAGGAACTGGGCCAGGCCCTGTTCGAGCGCAACGGCAAGCGTGTCAGCCTGACGCCCGGCGGCCGGGCCTACGCGGGACGCGTGCGCGAAGCCCTGCTGGAGATCGCCGATGCCACGCGCGCGCTGCAGGCCGGCAACCGCGACAAGCGCCTCACCATCAGCACCATGCCCTCCTTCGCCGCGCGCTGGCTCACGCCGCGCATCGGCAGCTTTATCGAACAGCATCCCGAGCTTGACGTGGAGTTGCTGTCGTCCAACACCCTGGTGGATTTCGCGCGCGAGGAAGTCGACATCGCGCTGCGCATGGGCAGCGGCGACTATCCCGGCCTGTATGTGGAGAAGCTGCTGGACGATGTGTTCTTCCCGGTCTGCAGCCCGGCCTTCAACGGCGGCAAGCTGCCGGCGCGGCCGCAGGACATGAAAGGCATGTCGCTGCTGCGCGGCGAGGGCGACCCCTGGAAACCGTGGTTCGAAGCCGCCGGACTGGACTGGCCGGAGCCGCGCAAGGGCCTGCTGCTGGAAGACTCCTCGCTGCTGCTGCAGGCCGCGGCAGCCGGCCAGGGCATTGCGCTGATCCGTTCCTCGCTGGCCTATAACGACCTGCTTTCCGGGCGCGTGGTCCGGCTCTTCGACGTCAGCATTACCTGCCCATGGCTGCTTTACTTCGTCTGCTCGGCCAGCATGCTGGAGGCGCCCAAGGTAAAAGCCTTCCGTGCCTGGCTGCTGCCGGAGATGGAAGCGTTCCGCGGCATCCTGGCTCAGTGGGAGGGTTAGTCGTCTTCTTTGGCAGCGGCGGCGGCCGGGGGGGGGGACTCGCCTGCGGCTGGCTCGGGGGCTTTCGGGGCGGCAACCGGCGCTGAGTGCGCCCTGCCAGCNTCGCCTGCGGCTGGCTCGGGGGCTTTCGGGACGGCAACCGGCGCTGAGTGCGCCCTGCCAGCGCGCGGGTGCGCCTTGTCGTAAACCTTGGCCAGGTGCTGGAAATCCAGCGCGGTATAGATCTGGGTGGTGGCCACGCTGGCATGGCCAAGCATTTCCTGCACCGCGCGCAGGTCGCCGGAGGATTGCAGCACATGGGTGGCAAAGGAATGCCGCAACATGTGCGGATGCACGTCCGCGGGCACGCCGGCCCGGATCGCCTGCTGCTTGATGCGCAGTTGCACGGTGCGCACGGGCAGGCGCCTTCCCCGCACGCTGAGGAACAGCGCATGCGCGTCCTCCGGCGCCGCGCCGGTGCGCAACATCTCCGCGCGCACCGCCAGCCATGCGCGCAGGGCTTCCATCGCCTTGCTGCCGACGGGAACGGTGCGGCGGCGCGAGCCCTTGCCGATCACCGTGACTTCGGCGCCGTCCATATCGATCCAGCCGGCGGAGCGGTACTCCCCGTCCTCGGTGTAGCGATGGTCCAGTTGCACCAATTCCGACACGCGCAGGCCGCTGGAGTAGAACAGCTCGTAGACGGCCTGGTCGCGCCGGCCCTCGTTGTGCTCGCCCGCGCTGTGCGAGACCAGCGCCACCGCATGCTCCACCGACAAGGCCTTGGGCAGCCGGTGCCCGGACTTGGGCGCGCGCACGCCGTCGACCGGATTGGCCTCCACACCAAGGCCATGGCGCGCGGCCCACAGGTAGAAACCGCGCCAGGCCGACAGCGTGCGGGCGATGCTGGTGCCGGCCAGGCCGCCGCCATGCAGGCGCGCGGCAAATCCGCGGATATGGTGGGTCTGCAGCGATAACAGCGCGCAGCCCGGCGCATGGCGCTCGGCGTGCGCCTGCAGGACCGACAGGTCGCGGGCGTAGTTGGTCAGGGTGTGGGCAGCCAGCTTGCGGCTGCTGGACAGCCATTCCAGGTAGCGCAGCACCACCGGGTCGGGCACTGGCTTGTCGAGGGGTTCCGCCGGGGCGTCCTTGCGTGGCCTGGACTTTGCGGCATCCGATGGCGTCTTGCCTGCGGCGGCCTTCCTGGCCGACGGCGCCGCTGCCTTGCGCGGCCGTGCGGCCGCGCCACCTGCCCCGGGTGGACGGGATGCCGTCATTGCCCGGCCACGGCGAAGGGGTTGCGGCGCATCGCCCGGTTTAGTCGCGCAGCCGGTTCAGCGCGGCGCCGGCCACTTCGCCGATCTGCGCCAGGTAGGCAGTGCCCATGCCCTCGTGGAAGCGCCGCGGCTCTGGCGAACCCAGCACCAGCAGCCCGAAGGCCGCGCCAAGCGTGCCGGCTTCGCGCGTGGGCACGCGCAGCGTCACCATGGCCAGCGAGGCGATATCGTCGCGTTCCAGCCAGGCCGCCGCCTCGAAGCCGCTGTTGGCGCCGCAATACGGCGCGCGCAGGCCTTCGGCGAACAGGCGGACGTCATCGCTCGCGCCCTGGGTCACTTCCATATGCGCATAGCTCTCGGCCACGTTCCAGAGCTTGAGGGCCACGCCAGGCACTTCGAACACCTGCTGCAGGCCGTCCTGCACCGCATAGGGCAGCGCGTGCGAGTCCACTTCGGCCAGCAGGCGCAGTTGCCAGGCGTGCATGCGCTGCTGGGTGCGGTCGTTGTCGTGGCCGTGGCGGACGAGGTCCGCCAGCTTCAGTTCCAGGCCCTTGTTCTTCTCACGCAGGATTTCCATCTGGCGTTCTTGCAGCGAGACTGCGCGGTGGCTGTGCGGGCTGGTGAGCTGCACTGCGGCCAGCAGTTCGGCGTTGTCTTCGAAGAACTGGGGGTTGGACTGCAGGTAGGAGGCAACTTCTTGGGCGTTCATTGGCTTCAACCGGGATGTTTGGGGGGCAGTGTAGCAAATGGTTCGGGGGAGGCTTTGGGGAGGGGGCGGTGGTGGCCTTTTTGGCGAGGTGCTCGGATGCGTTGGCTCCTTCGCGGCTTTTTTTTCGGCGTTGGCGGTTGGGCCCGAAAGCCATACGATATCCCCCTGCGGGGGCTGCCGGTCAGTGTTGGTGGGCTGGTGGGCAGATCACCGTTGGGGGTGGTGTTTTTTTTGGGGCGGTGTTGGTTTTTGCACCCAACAGCGTACGACATCCCCCTG
>NZ_JFJV02000129.1:0-80 GCF_000611145.1 Cupriavidus sp. SK-3
ACCGGCAGAAGCCCGCCGGAACTCCGGGCCGCACGACGAAACCATCGAAATTCGAAAGCCTTATTGCTCTGCCCCCGGCA
>NZ_JFJV02000129.1:220-62768 GCF_000611145.1 Cupriavidus sp. SK-3
CGATGTCGTACGCTTTTGGGTCCAACAACCAACACCGAAAAATTAAAATCAAACTCAAATAAAATTTAGATAAAATTCAGACAAAAAAACAATACCTACCCCTCCAAATGGCAAGCCACCATCTGCCCACCCCCCCTCTCCCTCAACACCGGATCCTCCACCCCACACCGCTCAGTAGCCTGCGCGCAGCGCGGATGAAACCTGCACCCCAACGGCGGATTCAACGGACTCGGCACCTCCCCTCTCAGCACTATCCGCTGCCGCTTCGCCTCCGCCTCAACACTGGCCACCGGCACAGCGGACAGCAACGCCCTGGTGTAGGGATGCCGCGGATTCGCATATAGCTCGTCACGGCTGGCGATCTCCACAATGCGGCCAAGATACATCACGGCAATCCGGTCACTGATGTGGCGCACCACCGCGAGATCGTGGGCGATAAAGACATAGGTAAGCCCAAGACGCCGCTGCAACTCCATGAACACATTGACCACCTGCGCCTGGATCGACACGTCCAGCGCGGAGACCGGCTCATCGCAGACAATCAGGCTGGGTTCGACAGCCAAAGCGCGGGCAATGCCGATGCGCTGGCGCTGGCCTCCCGAGAATTCGTGCGGGTAGCGGTCCGCCATGTAAGGCAACAGCCCCACCATCTGCAACAGCTCCGCGATGCGCGCGCTATAACGCGCCTTGTCGCCCGCCATGCCATGCACTTCCAGCGGCTCACCGATGATGTCGCGCACCTTCATGCGCGGATTCAGCGATCCGAACGGGTCCTGGTAGACCATCTGCACGCTGCGCCGGAAGTTCTTTTCCTGCGCCTTGCTGAAGGTAGAGAAGTCGTCCCCGTCGAAGGCGATCCGTCCGCCGCTGGCGGCGAGCATCTTGATGATGGCCAGCCCGGTCGTGGACTTTCCGCAGCCACTTTCACCAACAAGGCCGAGCGTCTCGCCACGCCTGAGCGTGAACGACACGCCGTCCACGGCCTTTACCGATCCCACTTGACGCTTGATGAAGATGCCTTTGGTCACGGGGAAATGAACCTTGAGATTCTCGACGCGCAGGATCTCGTCGCCGATCTCTCCGCACCGGGGCGCGGCAGGCCCGGCCTGTGTCTCAGTCTGCATCATGGAGGAAGCATGCCTTGTAGTGGTTCGGGCGAACGGCGCGCAGCGCCGGGCGCGACAGGCCGCATTGATCGGCGGCGAGCTTGCAGCGCGGCATGAAGGCGCAGCCGGGCGGCAGCGCGGTCAGGTCGGGCGGCTGGCCGTCGATCGGCACCAGCGGCTGACGGGTATCGCCATCGATGCGCGGCACCGAGGCCATCAGCCCACGCGTGTAAGGGTGCGACGGATGCCCATACAGCTCACGCGCGCTCGCGGTCTCGACCATGCGCCCGCCGTACATCACGGCCACACGATCGGCATAGCGCGCTACCACGCCCAGGTCGTGCGTGATCAGGATCAGCGCTGTGTCCGACTTGCTGGCGAGATCCTTCAGCAAGTCGAGAATCTGGGCCTGCACCGTGACGTCGAGCGCAGTGGTCGGCTCGTCGGCGATGATCAACTGCGGCTTGCAGGCCAGCGCCATCGCAATCATGGCGCGCTGGCGCATGCCGCCCGAGAACTGGTGCGGATAGGCGCCCAGCCGGCTCTCCGCTTCCGGGATCTGCACCTTGCCGAGCAGCTCGCCGGCAATGCCGAGCGCGGTCTTCCACGGCATGCCCTGATGCAGGTTGATCGGCTCGGCGATCTGCTTGCCCACGGTCAGCGCCGGATTCATCGAGGACATCGGCTCCTGGAAAATCATGGCGATGCGGTTGCCGCGAATCGCGCGCATGCGCGCCGGACTGAGCTGCAGCAGGTCTTGTCCGTCGAACAGGATCTCGCCCGATTCGATCCGTCCGGCCGGGCTGGGAATCAGCCCCAGGATCGACAGCGCGGTCACGCTTTTGCCCGAGCCGGATTCGCCGACGATAGCCAGCGTCTCGCCCGGCGCCACGTCGAACGAGACCTGGTCGACCGCCGTGACCACGCCACGGTCCGTACGGAACCGCGTAGTCAGCTTGTTCACCTGCAGAATGGGCTGCGTCATGCGTCTCCTCTGAGCGGCAAAGTGGCAAAGTGGGAAAGTGGCCAATTGCCTGAATGACGGTATTGCGCGGGCCGGGCGCTCCGGCCCGCGCGTTCGCGTCACGGGTTCAGAATCCCATCTTCTTCTTCATGTCCTGGTCGATCCACATCCGCGCGTAGATCGGGCCGGGACGCACCGCGCCTGCACGCAGTTCGGCGTCGTAGTTCCTCACCCAGGGCCACCATGCGGTGTACTGGTAAGGGATCGGCAGCCAGATATACGGCGCATCCGCCAGCACGTCCCGCGTCAGCGCGCGCAATGCCTCCTGGCGGCGGCCGAGGTCGCGCATCTGGAAGGCTTCGTTCACGCGCTGCTCGTACTTCGGATCGCCCCACTGAGCGGCGTTCCACACCTGGCCTTTCACAAAGCTCTTGCGGATCGTGGTGGTCGGGTTGGTATGCCCGTTGCTCATCAGGTAGCCGGGCGCGTTGGTCTTGGTGGTCATGGCCGACAGGAAGGCCCCGTACTCCATCGGCTGGATCTCGATGCGCACGCCGACCTGTTCGAGATAGGCGCCGATCAGCGGCAGCAGCTCCAGGTGCTCGGGCTGGCAGGCGCATACCTGCACCTTGAACGTGAAGCCTTTCGCATAGCCCGCCTCCGCCAGCAGCTTGCGTGCCTTGTCCGGGTTGTAGGTGAACAGCTCCTTCACCGGTTCCGGCATGGCGCTCAGCGGTTCGAAGTAGCCTGTGTAATCCGGATGCTGCGGATAGGCGAACAGTTCGGCATTGCCGCCGTAGAACTGCTTGACGATCTCCTGCTTGTTGACCGCCATGTTCAGCGCGCGCCGCACCCGGACGTCGTTGAACGGCTTGGTGTCGACGCGCAGCGCCACGTACTGGCCATTGGTCGACAACCAGCGCGACCACTTGAGCGCCGGCGCGCTCTTCTTGAGTTCATCGACAGCGGTCCAGCGGACGTACTCCAGCACGTCGAGCTTGCCGGTGCGCAGCATGGTGTTGCGGGTGGATTCGTCCTTGACCGTGCGCAGCACCACCTTGTCGACAAAGGGCAGCTTGTAGTCTTTGCCGCCGATCTTGTCGCTGTCCCAGTACTGCGCGTTCTTGGTATAGGTGCTGGAAGTGCCCTGCACGAAGTTGCTCAGCAGGAAGGGCCCGCTGCCGTTCACATTCTTCCAGTTGCCGGCGCCGGCGGCCGCCACTTCTTTGGGCATGATGCCGGAGTAGTAGCCCCAGCCGAAGCGGTAATCCCATTCGGCGTTGTATTCCTTGAAGCGGAATACCACGGTGTACTTGTCGGTCGCCTCGACCTTGGTGAGGTGGTCGTAGTAGGTCGGGATCTTCTTGGCGCTGCTGTTCATCCGGGTGTAGCTGAAGACCACGTCGTCGGCCACCAGCTCGCGCTCTTCCATCACGCCGGCCTTGGCGGGAAACTTGACGCCCTTGCGCAGCCTGACTTCCAGCGTCAGCGGATCGACCCACTTCCAGCTCTCGGCCAGCTCGCCGCGGATCGCATCCTCCGGCAGCCAGGCGTCTGCCTGGAAGGCATATTTGCCGCCGTTGCGCCTGGACTTGGAAAGATCGGCCACAAAGAGTTGCTCGTAGACCTGCCCGGTATCGTAGTTCTGCTTCCAGTTCCAGTCCGCCAGGTCCCAGGACAAGGCGGAGATGGTCGGGTACATCGAGCCGATTTCGAGATTGCCGCCGTATTTCGGCGCTTCGGCCTGCGCACTGGCCGCACCGGCGGACAGCGCCAGTGCCACGCCCGTTGCCACCGAGACTAATGTTTTTTTCAAACCGCGTCCCTCCATCGTTGTCTCCTAGTTGCGCCCGTCAAGTCGCGACGCAAGCGATGTGCCCGCGCCCCTGGATCCTCCCGGGCCGGCGTCATGGCGCCGGCTTCTGGTATCTCGTTACCGCGTGCCGCGCATGCGCGGATCGAGCAGGTCGCGCAGTGCGTCGCCATAGACGTTGATGGCATAGACGACCACAGTGAGGCAGATGCCGGGGGCCAGCGCCAGCCAGGGCCCCTGGAACATGAAGGTGCGGCCGTTGCCGGAGAGCATGCCGCCCCAGGTCGGCGCCGGCGGCGGCACGCCGAGCCCGAGGAAGGACAGTCCGGACTCGGCCAGGATGGCCGTGCCCACCCGCGTGGTGAACAGCACGATGATGGGCGGCAGCACGTTGGGCAGGATATGGCGCCACAGGATGCGGCCGGTGGAAGCGCCCATGGACTGCGCGGCGTGGACATACATGTTCTCGCGTACCGAGACCACCGCGCTGCGGATGATGCGCGATCCGCCGACGCCCAGCAGCAGGCCCAGCGTGCCGATGATCTGCCAGCTGCCCGGGCCGAGCACGGACACCACCACGATCAGGATCACCAGGTCCGGAAAACTCATCCACGCATCCACCATGCGCTGCACGATCAGGTCGAACTTGCCGCCAAGGTAGCCCGACAGGATGCCGATCACCACCGACACCGCGGTGGCCAGCGTGGCGGCCGACAGCCCGATGATCACGGAAAGCTGCGCGCCATACAGGCAGCGCGACAGCATGTCGCGCCCGAGGTTGTCGGTCCCGAAGGGATGCGCCCACGACGGCGGCTGCAGCCGCTTCATCATGCTGATCTCGTTGACGCCATATGGCGCCAGCCAGTCGGCGAAGACGCCGCAGAACAGGAAGATCAGGCAGATCACCGCGCCGGCGGCGCCCAGCGGCTTCTCCCGAAAGAGGCGCTTCACCAGGGCAAGGGCAGCGACAGCCCAACCCGTGCCGGACATCTCCCGCGGCGGTTGCGCCGCCTGGATTGCGGGGGCGTTTGCGATTGGACGGGCCATCAGCGATGCCTCACTTTCGGGTCGAACAGCCCGTAGCTCAGGTCCACGAGCAGGTTGATGAGCATGACCGCCACGCCGACCACCAGGAACACGCCGGTGATGACGGGATAGTCCCGCTGGTTGACGGCGTCCAGCAACAGCAATCCCATGCCCGGCAGCGCGAAAATCTGCTCGATCACCACCGCGCCGCCGATCAGCAGCGGCGCCTGCAGGCCGATGAGCGTCACCACCGGGATCAGCGCGTTGCGCAGCGCGTGGCGCAGGATCACCAGGCGTTCGTTCAGCCCCTTGGCCCATGCCGTGCGGATGTAGTCCTGGCGCAGCACCTCCAGCATCATCGTGCGCGTCATCCGCATGGTGATGGCGGACAGCGCCATGCCGAGGATGATGGCGGGCACCAGCATATTGCTGATGTGCTGGAGCGGATCGTCGAGGAAGGGGACGTAGCGCACCTCCGGCGACCAGCCCCACCACACCGAAGGAAACACCATGACCATCGTGCCCAGCCAGAAGCTCGGCACCGCCAGCATCAGGATGGAGAAGGAGCGCGCCACGTAGTCGGCCGCGGTGTCCTGCCGGATGGCCGACAGCACGCCGACGGGCAACGCTACCGACAACGCCACGAACAAGGCCAGCGCGCCAAGCGAAAACGTCGCAGGCATGCGCGCCACCACCATCTTCAGCACCGGCTCGCCCTGCCACAGCGACTGGCCCAGGTCGCCGTGCAGCACGATGCTGCCGACCCAGTGCAGGTACTGGCGCCACATCGGCTGGTCCAGCCCGAGCGCGCGGATCAGGTCGTCGCGGCTTTTTGCATCGGCGCTGATGTCGTTCTGGCTCAGCATCAGGTCAACCACATCGCCCGGCACCATGCGCACGATCACGAAGACGATCAGGCTGGCGAACAGCAGCGTGGGCAGCAGCGCCAGCAAGCGGCGCAGGATGTAGGCGCTCATAGCGTGGCGCTCGCTTCGAAGAAAGATACCGTAGATACGATAATTCTTGCCGCCCCGACCATAGCGTCTCCTGTTCGGTGCTTCATGTGGCTGACTCGTGCCGCACGCCTGAATCGTTTTACGCTCAAATAAAGCGAACTACGACCAGAAATAAAGAACCAGCACGACGATTTTCCACCGGACTACTGTTTATGCAGATAGCGTACTTAGCATACCCAGAGTTCTAATTCGTGACAACCGAACTCGCCCTTGAATGTCTAGTGGATTTACCTAGGGTCCGCGTTCGCGGCGCGCACGTTGTGCAATGCAAACCCGCCGGCGCAGGAGCAAGGGCGAGCGCAGGCCCCGCGCCTGCGCGCGGAAGGCCTGCGAACCGGTCTCAGGATGGTGCGCTGCGGCGCTCAGTAGCCGCGCAGCGTGGCCCAGCGATGCGCGTGGAAGTGGGTGTCGCCGAGCAGTGTCTGCGCGGCGCAGGCGCGCTTCATATAGAAGCCGATCTCGAACTCGTCGGTCATGCCGATGCCACCGTGCATCTGCACGCCTTCCTGCACCGCAAGCGTCGCCGTGCTGCCGGCCCGCGCCTTGGCGGCCGATACAAGGGCAACAGGCTGGGCGGGGTTTTCGTCGAGCAACTGCTGGCTGCGCAACACCGCCGCGCGCGTGATCTCGATTTCGCTGAACAGGTGGGCGGCGCGATGCTGCAGCGCCTGGAACTCACCGATGATCTTGCCGAACTGTCTGCGCTCCTTCAGGTACTGCAAGGTGCGTTCGAATGCCTCGTCGGCAATGCCGACGAGTTCCGACGCCAGCGCGGCGCGCGCGATATCGAGAACCTGGTCGAGCATGGCCGCGCCGCCGCCCACCCGGCCGAGCACGGCGCCGGCGTCGACCCGGACATCGCGGAACCGCACCCGGGCCGCATTGCGGGCATCCGCCATCACGGTGCGCTCGATGTCCACGCCATCGCTGCCGCGTGGAACCAGGAAGAGCGTAATGCCATCCGGGTCGGCCGTGTCGCCACTAGTGCGGCCCACTACGATCAGCGTATCCGCGATATGCCCGTCGACGACGAACACCTTGGCGCCGTTGAGCACGTAGCCACCGTCCTGCTGCGCCCCACGCAGCGCTTGCCGCTCCGGCCGGTGCGCTGCGCTCTCGTCGATCGCCAGTGCCGTCAGGTGCTTGCCGGCGGCGATGGCTGGCAACAGCTTCGCCTTTTGCGCTTCGCTGCCGAACCGTGAGATCAGCGATGCGCCAAGCAAGGCGGTGGAGAAGAATGGCGTGGGCGCCAGCGTGCGGCCAAGCGCTTCCATGAGGACGCCAGCCTCCACCACGCCAAGCTCGCTGCCGCCATACTGCTCCGGGATCAGCACGCCGGCAAAGCCCAGTCCGGCGAAGTCCTTCCAGAGCTGGATCGAGAAGCCGGTCTCGTCGCGCGTATCGCGCAGCTTGCGCAACATCGCGACCGGCGCGCTTTCGCGCAGGAATGCCAGGGCGCTGTCCCGCAGCATCTCCTGGGTCTGGTTCAATACGATGGCCATGGTTGTTTTCGAAGCGTGGAGTTCAGGCGGGGTCAGGCGCCGGGCAGGCCAAGCAGGCGCTTGGCAACAATATTGAGCTGCACTTCGCTCGTGCCGCCCTCGATCGAGTTGGCTTTGCTGCGCAGCCAGCCGCGCGCGGTGGCGCCATCCTGGCTGCGCTCGCTCTCCCATTCCAGCGCTTCGCTACCGCCGATCGACATCAGCAGTTCATGGCGCCGCTTGTTGAGTTCGGCCCCGTAGTACTTCAGCACCGAGGAGAACGCCGCGATGCCCTCGCCTTGCCTGGCAAGGTCCACCGCCCGCTCGCCCGCCAGCCCGAAGGCCACCTCGTCGATCTCGAAGGTGGCGATCTGCGCGCGCAGCATCGGCGCATCGACCTCCCCGCGTTCGTTCTGGCCCAGCGTGTCGCGGGCAAGCCTGCCCATCGGCGGGGGCCGCCCCCCGCGCCTGCCGATGGCGCTGATCATTTCCCGCTCGTGCGTCAACAGGTACTTGGCGATGGTCCAGCCGCCGTTCGGCTCGCCTACCAGGTTGCCGCGCGGCACCACGACATCATCGAAAAAGGTCTCGCAGAATGGCGACTTGCCCGAGATCAGCACGATCGGCCGCGTTGATACACCCGGCGTCTCCATGTCGAACAACAGGAAGCTGATGCCGGTATGTTTCTGCGCCGCAAAATCGGTACGCACCAGGCAGAAGATCCAGTCCGCCTTGTCGGCGTAGGAGGTCCAGACCTTCTGGCCGTTGACGACAAAGTGATCGCCACGCTCGTCGGCGCGCGTCTGCAGCGAGGCCAGGTCCGACCCGGCGTTCGGTTCCGAGTAGCCCTGGCACCAGCGGATTTCCCCACGTGCGATCCTGGGGAGATGCTCGCGCTTTTGCTGCTCCGTACCGAACTTCAGCAACGCCGGGCCAAGCATCCAGATGCCAAAACTTTGCAGCGGCACCCGGCAACCAAGCGCCTGCATCTCCTGGCGCAGCACCCTGGCTTGCTCGCGGGACAGGCCGCCGCCGCCGTACTCGCGCGGCCACTCCGGCACCGTCCAGCCCTTCTCGCCCATGCGCGTGAGCCAGAGGCGCTGCGCTTCGGACTGGAAGCGGAACTTGCGCCCACCCCAGCAGATATCGTCTTCGTTGCGTACCGGCTGCCGCATCTCGGACGGACATTGCGCTTCCAGCCAGGCGCGTACCTCCTGCCGGAAGGTTTCCAGGTCATCCACGCTTGTCTCCTTTTTTTAGTTTTGGCTTGCTACGTCCTGCCTGCCGTTCCATGCACATCGGCTTAGCTGGTTATATAAGTCAATCCCGGCAACGTCAATACTCCATTTCCTAAAATGGAGGGAGTGCCCAGCCGTCCCTGCCTTGTATCGCAAAAAACGGCCGAACTAGTATTCACAGACAGTGTGATAGGATTCCTAAAAAACATACCACAAACACGAAACCGCCAACGGCAGCACGCTGGTCCGTTCCCGTGGCGCGTAACGAGGAGACAACAATGGAGGGTGAAGCCATCGGCGCGGCGCGCTGTGCCGTCCCGGCCTTCCCTGGCAGCCGCGCACCGGACCGCACGCGCACCGTCAATGCCGACGGCATCCGCATTGCTGTCCATGAATGGGGCGAGCCCGACGCCACGCCCATCCTGCTGGTGCATGGCGCGCTGGATTTCGCGCGGACCTTCGACGCCTTCGCGCCGCTGCTGGCCGATGGCGGCTACCGCGTGGTCTCCTACGACCAGCGCGGCCACGGAGATTCCGAGCATGCCGACCTGTACAGCTGGGTTGCCGACGAGCGCGACCTGCTTGCCGTGGCCGACTCGGTCACACGCGAACCGCTGATCGCGATCGGACACAGCAAGGGCGGCTCCTTGCTGGTCCACGCGATCCAGGCGCTGCCGCATCGCTTCACCCGCTTCGTTGCCATCGACGGCCTGCCCTTCCGCAACCCGCACGCGGACAGCGCCGTGCGCGAGAAGAAGTCGATGACCGCCCCCATCATCACGCGCTGGCTCGATACGCGCAGGCAGAGCACAAGCCTCCAGCGTAAGCCCGGCACGTTGGAGGAACTGGCCCAACGGCGTGCCCGCATGAATCCGCGTCTGAGCCTGGCATGGCTGCGCTACCTGGCATCGCTGGGCGCGCGGCAGGATGCGGATGGCTGGCGCTGGAAGCTCGACCCCGTGATCGGCGCCTCCGGCTTCGGCCCCATGCGGGCGCGCTGGATGACCGACCGCCTGCCCGGCTTCCCCATTCCCATGCTGGCCATTTTCGGCACCGAACGCGAACCCATGGGATGGGATGCCACCGCCGCCGACCTGGCGCCGTATTTCCCGCCCACGACCCAGGTCCATGTGATGCGCGACACCGGGCACTTCATCCATATCGAGCAACCGCGCGCGACCGCGGACCTCATCCTGCGCCTTCTACGCTCATGACCGTCTACCTGCGCCACAACCGCCTGCGCCTCGCCCTGCATCCGCTAAAGCCCGGCAGTGGTCCCGCGCTGCTGCTGCTGCACGGACTTGGCGAACGCGCACCGCAGGCCCTGCCGCCGGAGTACGCGGCATGGCCCGGCCCGGTACACGCGCTGGATTTCACGGGCCACGGGCTGTCAGACATACCGCGTGGCGGCGGCTACAGTTGCGAGTTCCTGATGGCTGACGCGGATGCCGCACTGGCGCACCTGGGCCCGTCGACCGTGGCCGGACGCGGTCTCGGCGGCTATATCGCCTTGCTGCTTGCCGGCGCGCGGCCGGACCAGGTGCGCGGCGCCATCCTGCGCGACGGTCCCGGGCTTGCCGGTGGCGGCACCGCCGCGCGCAATCCGTATATCCCGGTGGTCGACACCACGCGAACCGGTCCGCCAGACCCTTACGCCATTGCCGACCTGGCCACCGACGTGCGCCCGCCCAGCTATGCCGCCAACTACGCGATGCTGGCGTCGCAGCACTCGGAGACGCCGCAGCCGATCTCGGTCTGTACCCGTGAGCGCCCGGACTGGCTGAAGGCGGTGATCGAGCTGCTGTCGCTGGAGCCGGTGGAACTGGACCAGGCGCTGCATCGATATGCGTCGCTGGCGGCCACGCGTGGAGGCTCGCCGGCATGAAAGCGGAATGCGCGTCAGAAGCCGTGGCGGTGGCCGTGGGCGCCGGAGCGGCCCTGCATGAAACACACGCCCCCGGCGCGCAGCACGAACTGGCGGAACACCATTTCCGCGCTCACGTGCAACAGCACCTGCCGCGCAACGCCCAGGCCTACCTGATCCACGGCATGCTGGGCATGACCGGATTCCGGCTGGTGACCGCCCCCACCTTCGTGCCGGCGTACATCTACCTGCTGTCCGGCTCCAAGCTGGTGGTGGGATGCGTGCTGTCCGCGCAGTACGCGGGCATGGCGATGTCCTCCATCTGGGGCGCGACGCAGATCGAGCATCGCCAGCGTGTGATGCCGCTGATCTACCTGGTGGGATGGCTGGTCCGCCTGCAGATCCTCGGCCTGGGCCTGTCCGCCTTCCTGCTGTCCGGCGACGGCGCGCTGACCGCCGCCGCCGTGTTCCTGCTGCTGTTCGGCCTGTTCAACGGCGTCCAGAATGTCACCTTCAATTACCTGACCTCGAAGATCATCCCGCTGGAGCGCCGGGGCATGCTGAGCGCGCTGCGCAATTTCCTCGGCGGCCTGATCGCGGCGGCGGTGGCTTATCTCGGCGGGCGCTTCCTCGTTGGCGGCAATGTGTTCGGCAATGGCTATGCCACCACCTTCCTGGCGGCGTTCGTCCTCACCAGCCTGGGCATCTCCGCGCTGACGCGGATGCGCGAACCGGTATTGCACGATGTACGGTCGCAGTCCGGCTTTCGCCAGCGCATCCGCGAAGTCCCTGCCCTGCTGCGCGCGGACAAGCACTATGTGCGCTTCTTCGTCGCCCGGGCGCTCGTGGCGTTCAGCATGATGGCGGTGCCGTTCTACGCCATCTACGTCGGCAGCCACCTCCCGCTGTCCGGCGCCACGCTGGGCTACCTGAGCATTGCCTACCTGCTGGCGCAGACCACCAGCAACCTCGCCTGGGGCCGCATCGCCGACCGCTACGGCTATCGCCTGGTGTTCCTGGGCAGCATCGGCCTCTGGGCCGTGTCGACCGCCGCGCTGCTGCTCTGCGATGGGCTGGGCGCATTCCTGCTGGTTTTCTGCGGACTGGGTGCCGGCTTCGGCGGCTACTTCCTGTCCGCGGACAATTTCGCCCTGGAGTTCGGCAACCGGCGCGACCGCCCCATGCTGCTGGCCGTCTCCGACACCGCCACCTACGCCATGATGGCATGCGGCCCGGTCCTCGGCGGGCTGCTGGCGCAGGGCGTGCGCTTCTCGCTTGTATTCGTTGCCGCCATCGCCGTCATGGGCATTGCCTTCGCGCTTGCCCTGCGGGTGGAAGAGCCGCGCCGCCGGCCGCGGCCCGTGCGCGAGGGGAGCGTGTAGCGGGACATCGCCTCAGGATCACCAGGATCGCAGAGATCGCCAGGAGACAAGATGGAATTCAGAACCTATCCGGAGTTCAGCACCCACTACCCGCTTCTGCTCACGACCATCATGAAGCGGCCGGTGCGGATGTACCCCAACGAAACCGGCGTTGTCTACCGCAACCCGGCCACCGGGGAATACTTCCGCTTTACCTGGATGCAGTGGTACCGCCGCGTGGCGCAGCTTGCCAACGGACTGAGCAGCGAACTGAAGGCGCGGGCCGGTGCGCCCGGCGAGCCTGGCGACCGCATCGCAACGATGGCGCTCAACACGCATCGCCACCTGGAGCTGTACTACGGCGTGACGGGCATCGGTGCCACGCTGCACCCGATCAATGTCCGGCTCTCGCCGCAGCACATCGTCTACACGATCCGGCACGCGGGAGACAAGATCCTCTTTGTCGACGACACCCTGATGCCCCTGCTGGAGGGCATCTACGACCAGATCAGGGACGTGGTCGAGACGGTGGTCTATATGTCGGACAAGCCGGGGCTGCCGCAGACGCGGATCCCCGGCATCATCGAGTACGAGACGCTGCTCGCCCGCCAGGCCGATACCTTCGACTGGCCCGCGCTGCACGAGGACGTCAACGCCACGCTGTGCTACACCACCGGCACCACCGGACAGCCGAAAGGCGCGACGTTTACGCACCGCCAGTTGTACCTGCTGACGATTCACATGATGGCGCAGCTCGCCATCGGCAACACGCCGGACCACGATATCGCCGATGGCCTGGGCACGCGCCTGGGCGAAGGCGCGGTGCCGCTGCTGAACACGCCGATGTTCCACATCCACGGCTGGGGCCAGCCGTTCGTCGCGGTCTACAGCGCGCAGAAGATCGTGCTGCACGGCACCTTCACCGTGCAGGGCTTCTGCGAGCTGGTGGAACGCGAGAAAGTGACTTCGGTCGGCATTGTCGCGACCATCGCTGCCATGCTGCTCGAATATCCGGACCTCGGCAAATATGACCTCAGCAGCCTGGTGCGCGTCAGCGTTGGCGGCGGCGCGCTGCCGCTCGGACTCAAGCGCAAGCTGGAAGCCCTGATCCCCACCTTCCGCATGAGCTCCGGCTACGGCATGACGGAGACCGCGCCCACCATCGTCGGCTCGTTCATCAAGAAGACCATGGTGCACCTGGACCGCGACGAGACCGATGCCGTGCTCGTCAAGTCCGGCCTGCCGATCCTCGGCGTGGAGGTGGAGGTCGTGGACGAACAAGGCAAGCCGGTGCCGCAGGACGACCAGACCGTCGGCGAGATCGTCGTGCGCGCGCCCTGGACGACCGAGCAGTACTACCGCAATCCCGAGAAGAGCGCCGAACTCTGGCAGGACGGCTGGCTGCACACCGGCGACATCGCCAAGGTGGATGCCGAAGGCTATATCACCATTGCCGACCGCATGAAGGACGTGATCCGCAGCGGCGCGGAAATGGTGCCCACGGTGCTGCTGGAAAACCTGATCGCGATGGCGGACTTCGTCCACGAGGCCACGGTGGTCGGCGTGCCCGATCCGCTATGGGGCGAGAAGCCCATGGCGCTGGTCAGCGTGCGCGCGGGTTATGAGGCCACCGAGGACAGCGTCATCGAGTTCCTGAAGGTGCATGGCGTGGCTACCGGCAAGATCACCAGGTGGATGTTGCCCAAGCTCGTGGCCATCACGCGGGACATCCCGAAGACCAGCGTAGGCAAATACAACAAGAAGCAGATCCGCGACGACCTGGAGAGATTCCTCGCCATCGCCAGGGATGTGTCCCATCGTCATGAATGAGCATTGAAAAATGCATTCCCAGACCTCAACGCACAGGAGATTTCAAATGCGTGAAGCAGTCATCGTATCCACGGCGCGTACGCCGATCGGCAAAGCCCATCGCGGCGCATTCAACAACACCCAGGCGCAGGAGCTTGGCGCCCACGCCATCTCGCATGCCGTGCGGCGCGCCGGCATCGACCCGGCCGAGGTTGCCGACGTGGTCCTGGGTTGTGCGGTCCAGCAAGGTTCGACGGGCGGCAACATCGCGCGCCAGGCACTGTTGCGCGCCGGCCTTCCCGTCACCGTGCCGGGCATGTCGATGGACCGGCAGTGTGCATCCGGGCTGATGGCAATCGCCACCGCGGCCAAGCAGATCATCGTCGACGGCATGCAGGTGACGGTGGGCGGCGGACTGGAATCGATCTCGCTGGTGCAGAACGACAAGATCAACCGCTACCGGGCGCAGGATCCGCAACTGGTCCGGACGCTGCCGCAGATCTACATGACGATGCTGGAAACCGCCGAGATCGTGGCGCAACGCTATGGCGTAAGCCGGGAGGCCCAGGATGCCTATTCCCTGCAATCGCAGCAACGCACGGCCGCGGCCCAGGAAGCCGGCCGCTTCGACGCCGAGATCGTGCCGATGACGGCGACGATGCTGGTCACGGACAAGGCGACCGGCGCGGTCAGCGAGAAGCAGGTCACGCTTGCCAGGGATGAAGGCAATCGCCCAGGTACCACGCTGGCCGACCTGCAGGCGCTCAAGCCCGTGTTCAAGAACGGGCAGCGCGTCGCGGAAGGCGCATTTATCACCGCCGGCAACGCGTCGCAGCTGTCCGACGGCGCATCGGCCATGGTGCTGATGGAAGCGAAGGAAGCGGAACGCCGTGGCCTGCAGCCGCTGGGCGCCTATCGCGGCATGGCCGTGGCCGGCTGCGATCCGGACGAGATGGGCATTGGCCCGGTCTTCGCGATCCCCAAGCTGCTCAAACAGCACGGCCTGTCCATGAGCGACATCGGCATCTGGGAACTGAACGAAGCCTTTGCGAGCCAGGTACTGCATATCCGCGACACGCTTGGCATTCCCGACGAGCGCCTGAACGTATCGGGCGGCGCGATCTCCATCGGCCATCCCTATGGCATGTCCGGCGCGCGCATGAGCGGCCACCTGCTGCTCGAAGGCAAGTGCCGCGGCGCGAAGTTCGGCGTGGTGACGATGTGCATCGGCGGCGGCATGGGCGCCGCCGGCCTGTTCGAAATCTTCTAGGGACGGCGGAAGCCGCCGGTATCAAGTCACCTACGCAGACCTATTGGAGCCAACCCACATGACAGCCGTCAACGCCGTCGCCGATCTCACCATTGAAGACGACATCGCCGTCCTCACGCTCAACTCCCCTCCGGTCAACGCCTTGTCGGCTGCCGTGCGCACCGGCATCCTGGAGGGCGTCGGGCTTGCCATCGCCGACAGCAAGGTCAGGGGCATTGTCCTGACCTGCGCCGGCAAGACCTTTATCGCCGGCGCGGACATCACCGAGTTCGGCAAGCCGCCGTCCGGCCCGTCGCTGGCCGACGTGCAGGCCGCGATCGAGAACTCGCCCAAACCCGTAGTCGCGGCCATCCACGGCACCGCGCTTGGCGGCGGGCTGGAAGTCGCACTGGTCTGCCACTACCGTGTGGCGGCCAGATCCGCCAGATGCGGCCTGCCCGAAGTCAATCTGGGGCTGCTGCCCGGCGCCGGCGGCACGCAGCGCCTGCCCCGCATCGTCGGACCCGCCAAGGCGCTGGAGATGGTGACGTCCGGCATGCACGTCGGGGCCGCCGCGGCTGCCGAGATGGGGCTGTTCGACCTGGTCACGGACGACGCCGCGCTGCGCGCCGACGCCATTGCCTTCGTCAAGCGCATCAACGCCGAGCAAAGGCCGCTGCGCAAGGTGCGCGACCTCAATGAGAAAGTGGAAGCCGCGCGCGGCAGGCCCGAGCTGTTCGCCGAGTTCCGCAAGGCCAACGCTCGCAAGTTCCGCGGGTTCGAAGCGCCCGAGTACAACATCCGCTGCATCGAGGCCGCGGTCAACCTGCCGTTCGACGAAGGCATGAAGGTGGAGCGCAAGCTCTTCCTCGAACTGATGAACGGCACGCAATCGGCTGCGCAGCGCTACTACTTCTTCGCCTCGCGCCAGGTCTGGAACCTGCCCGATATCCCCGCGGATACCCCCACCATCGAGGTGAAGAAGGTCGGCATCATCGGCGCCGGCACCATGGGCGGCGGCATTGCCATGAACATGCTCAACGCCGGCATTCCCGTCGTCATCGTGGAAACCGCGCAGGAAGCACTGGATCGCGGCGTGCGCACCATCCGCGCCAACTACGACAACACGGCAAAGAAGGGCCGCATCACCGCCGCCGATGTGGACAAGCGCATGGCGCTGCTGACCCCCACGCTGGATCTCGGCCAGCTGGCCGACGCCGACCTGGTGATCGAAGCCGTCTATGAAAACATGGACGTGAAGAAGGACATCTTCGGCAAGCTCGACAAGATCGCCAAACCCGGCGCGATCCTTGCCACCAACACGTCCGCGCTCGACGTCAACGAGATCGCCTCCGCCACCTCGCGCCCGGAATCCGTGATCGGCCTGCATTTCTTCTCGCCGGCCAACGTCATGAAGCTGCTGGAAGTGGTGCGCGGGGACAAGACGTCCAGGCCCGTGATCCGTACGTCGATGGAACTCGCGCGCAAGATCGGCAAGATCGCCGCGCTGGTCGGCGTCTGCCCGGGCTTCGTCGGCAACCGCATGCTCGCGCAGCGTCAGCGCGAAGCGCAGAAGCTGGTGCTGGAAGGCGCGCTGCCATGGGATATCGACCGCGTGCTCTACAACTTCGGCTTCCCGATGGGGCCGTTCGCCATGAGCGACCTGGCCGGCCTGGACCTCGGCTGGATCCGTGAGAAGAGCAGCAGCTCGACGCTGCGTGAAATCCTGTGCGAGATGGACCGCCGCGGCCAGAAAACCGGAGCGGGCTATTACGACTACGACGAGAATCGCAACGCGAAACCCTCGCCCGTGGTCGAGCAGATCATCCGCGACTTCGCCGCCAGGCAGGGGAAGACGAGCCGCGTCGTCTCGGAGCAGGAAATCCTCGAGCGCTGTGTCTACACGATGATCAACGAAGGCGCGAAGATCCTCGAGGAAGGCAAGGCCATCCGCGCGTCGGACATCGACGTGGTGTGGGTCAACGGATATGGCTGGCCAGTGTATCGCGGCGGTCCGATGTGCTATGCCGACACCATTGGCCTGGACAAGGTACTGGCCACGCTGAGGAGCTTCGAATCTACGCTTGGCGCGGATTTCAGGCCGGCGAAACTGTTGGTGGACCTGGTCGCGCAGGGGAAGAAATTCAGCGACCTGAAGTAAAAGCGGGCCGGCCGGGTGCTACCCGGTGATGTCATTGCCCGGCCAGCGCGGCGCCGCCGTGCCGGCCGGGCAAAGTCATGTGCGCAGTCAGGCTACCAGCTTGCCAAGGCTTTCAACGGTCTTGACGCAGGCCTGGGCCGCTTCCTTGCCTTTCACTACGAAATGCTCGCTGAAGAAGCGGCGATGCTCTTCGTGCTCGTGGAAATCCTTCGGCGTAAGCACCGCCGACAGGACCGGCACTTCGGTGTCCAGCTGCACGCGCATCAGTCCGCTGATGACGGCATCGGCAACGAACTCATGGCGGTAGATGCCGCCATCGACCACAAAGGCGCTCGCCACGATGGCAGCGTATCGCCCGGTAGCGGCCAGTTTGCTGGCGTGCAAGGGAATCTCGAATGCACCGGGGACCTCGAACACATCGATCACATCGCGGGAAATGCCTTGCGCGGCCATTTCCGCGAGGAAGGCGTCGCGTGCGCGATGGACGATATCGGCATGCCACTGGGCATGGATAAACGCAAAGCGGTTGGCAGCGGGAGTGTGCCGCGGGTCCGGCAGGCCGGCAGCGGATTGTTGAAACGAGGAGTAGGGCTGATTCATGGGTTGCCTTTTAGCAGGGGTTACCAGAATCAGGGCGCACGAGCCCGCGCCCCCGCCGCTTCCGGGCAGAGGCATGAACGTCGCGATTCTCTTTCATCCGGACTATGACCGTCGGCTTCGGAATCACACCGAATCTGCTGACCCCGGCCTTGGGAAAGCCGGGCGCTCGCGGGCTTATGCGAATCAATCGCCATCACCGCCGGTGGGGACTTTCACCCCGCCCTGAGAACGCTGCTGCGGGCCTTGGCCCGCAGCGCAGGCGATTATACGCCGGGAATGCGGATCGGGTTTTGGCCAGAACGGACTAGTCCGGTCGCCATGGGAGGTATGGGCGCCAATCGAGCCGGCGACACCGCCGGGATGAGGCGCCCGACCGTCGCGGAGAACGTGTGGCACCGCACGTGCGGCGGCCGTAAAGTTGTCGCACAATGCAAACCTCATCCAGCTTGAACCTCAGAGGCGAAGTCGCCACTTCCATGAGGAGAGACGATGAACAGGATCATGAGCCGCCTGACCATCCTCGTCGCATTGGGTCTTTGCTCCACTGAAGGCGCGCAGGCGTCTGACATCGTTTGCAAGGCAGCCCGCCGGGGCGCCTCGGCCAGCTGCGAAGACACGGTGGCAGGCGGGCAGCGATGCGCGAAGCAAACGGGCAATCGTCGCCCGACCGCGGATTCCCTGATCTGCGATTACGCACTCCTCTCCATAGGATACGACCGCATCTACGCCGAGCAGCAGAGGCTGCTGCGCCATGGCGCGATTCGCCAGGCGGATATTGTTGCGTGGCGCAAAAAGCGCGACGCCTGCGATTCGGTGAGCTGCATGGACGATGTCTTCGCGCAATGGCACAGGTACGCCGCGCAGAGAAAGTCCACGCGAGTCGCCGCTCAACCGAAGGAGCGCGTCGCCATCCCGCTTCCGGAAAAGCCGCAGAATATCGAGGCGCGCGGCAAGCCAAGGCGTGCCGAAGTCGTGGCGTCCTTGCCGCCCAGGCAGAATTCGCAAGCGCCAGCTCCGCTGACCGTGACGCAACGCAGCACGGAACAGGCAGTACGCACCCCCACGACCGACACTTCGCTGCGGAATTTGCCGGTAAAGCCTCCGGTGATGCCGGCCGCAAGCAAGCCATCTCCCGTCGCCAGGGGCTCGTTTGGCGCGCTGGCTTGCGCTGGCGTGATCGGCGTGGGCCTGGCCTACCGGCGGACGCGCAAACGGCACGGCGGCTTCCCGAGAGAGCACGCACCGCACGCGCCCGTACCGGCGGCCAGACTCGTCCTGTTTGCGCTGATCGCCCTCAATTTGCTGCTTCTGCTCCTGGCGCTGGTGCCGGCGTAGGAAGCCATGCGTGCCGGGGCAAGTGGAAGCCAGGCTCATGACGCGCGCAAACCCGCAAGCCACGCGCGCCATCGGCACATACACACGCCCTGTGCTTCTTCAGCCGCCTCAGACTGGCAGCGGTTCACCATTGACGATCCACGGGGTGCCGAACCTGTCGGTCAGCATGCCCCAGCGCCTGGCCCAGAAGGCCGGCTGCATGGGCATGGTTACCTGGCCGCCGCTGGCGAGGGCAGCAAAGACCTGCTCCGCTTCCGCGGTGGTCGCGTAGTCGACGGCGATGGACACCCCCTTGATGCCTTCATAAGGCAGGTGCGCCGGGCAATCCCCCCCGAAAAGCGTGCCACCGCCAGGCAGCACGAGCCGCGCATGCAGGATGCGATGGGCGAACTCCTTCGGGATCTGGTCGGCCATGGGTGAGTCAGCGCCACTCATCAGCACTTCGAGCTTGCCATGGAGGGCTTGCTCGTAAAAGCGCATGGCTTCGGCGCAATTGCCGTTGAAGGCGAGGTATGCGATGGCTTGGGTCATATGGATTCCTTTCGCTGTTAGCTTGGTGATCACAGGGCCGAACCGGTCGTCCCCGCACTGGCACGACGCGTGGACAGGCCGCGGATCGACAGGGCTTGCCCTCTTGTTACAAATTTCCCGCACGTTGGGCTGGTCACACCCCGGGTTCCGCGGCGGCCCGCCGCGTCAGAACGGCGTGCATCGCCGCCGGCGTTCCCGCATGCCCGGTGCATTCGTAGCCCAGGCCTTTGAGATCGATACCGGTCAGCAGGGACTCTCCGGCGCCCAGCAGGGCCGGCACCATGGCCAGGTGCACCTCATCCACCAGGCCGGCGCGCAGATACTGCCGCACGCTCGCTACGCCTCCGCCAAGCCGTACGTCCCGCCCGCCTGCCGCATCCCTCGCCTGCTTCAGTGCATCATGGATACCTTCGGTGACGAAATGAAAGGTTGTGCCGCCGTCCATCGAGACCGATTTGCGGGGATGGTGGGTCAACACGAAGACCTCGGTGTGGTAAGGCGGATTGGGTCCCCACCATCCCTTCCAGAGATCGTCGGGCCATGGACCACGGACAGGACCGAACATATTGCGACCGATAATCCAGGCACCGACGTTGCTGAATCCGCGCGCCGCGAAATCGTCATCCACTCCCGTCGTACCGCCATCGCCGCCGAACAAGTGCTGGAACGTGCGCGTGGCGATGGCCCATTCATGCAACGCAGTGCCTCCCACGCCAAGCGGATCCGCCAGGCTCTGGCTTGGGCCGGCGCCGTAGCCATCAATAGATACCGAAAAGCAGTGAACTCTTAACCTGGACATACGTGCCTCTCCGTGAATGCCATGTCTTTTGGCGGACCAGCGCTCCGGCCCGGCCTGCGGATCGCAACGCGCGCCGCATCAAAGCTTATGACGATCGAGGGCACGTGGTATCGACAGGCGATCTGAAGAATATCGTCTCCCTCCGTGTTCCTTATCACCCCTTGCATCCCACAGCGGCATCGCCCCGTTTTCTGCCGATATAAGCGGAAGCTAAAACGTATCGGCCGGGTGGCGCGCTGGCCGGCCCGATAATCCTGGCCGACGATGTTGTTTAGCTCCCGGCCTACAATGAGAACTGGCAGCAGAAGGAATGCTACGCGGGGCTACTTGTTGAGTGGCGTGCATTCTCCCAGCCTGGAGTAGCCATGCCCTTCGATTTCCGCAGGCGCCACAATGATGTACCCCAGTGATCTCAGTAGCGTCACCGCTTCGATTTCGGCGTCGGCGTGAGGCGCTCGTTTCGAAGACGCTGCGAAGGTTGTGGCCGCTCTCGGCGTCGCATTGTCCGGAAGCTTGCGGGGCTGGCCGTCCTGGTTGCGGGCAACGAGCTCGCAGCGCTGCACATTGGGTCTCCAGGTGACCTCCACCGCAGTACAGAATTTGCCGGTGAAAAGCCCCAATTTCATGCTTGCTTTCAGCCACGCCACGAAGGACTCACGAGATGCAGGCTGATATCCTTGCAGCACAGTTTCAAGATCTTTCTGCAGCAATCCCTCCGTTTTGGGGGAAGGCTCTTCCAGCAGTGAGAGCTGCAGCGCGACGCGCTCGCGGTCAGCTTCCTGGTAGATCAGGCATTCCGCGTCAACCACGCCTTCGCGCAGCAGTTCGCACAGCAATGCCCAGCCCCTGGGATTCTTCTCAATGCAGCCTTCCAGGCCAGGGTCCAGGCTCGCCAGAATGGCCGCCATCGATTCGTGCCTGCCAGACGTGACTTCCACTGCGAAGGAACCGGCATTGCGTGACGGGCTAGCCCTGCGGTAGAGAATCTGCAGGGACTCGTCCTTGTATTCCTCGATCTCGGCAAGGGTCTCGGCGGCTTGGATCCAGGCGTAGTTCTCGATATTCTCAGCAAGCTTTCGCGCGGCCCTGGCCATGTCATACGCAAGAATGCCAACATAGCTCTTGCACGCGGCGCATTGGCACTGGAGACGCCCGTAATGCAGAAATCCGGCATACACCCGCTCCTGATGCCCGCAATGATCGCATTCGAGCGCAAAGCCGCCCTGGCGCGACGAGCGCTGGCTGGCAAGTAGCCCGTCAACCTGGTATCGCGCCGGGTGATCGCAGCACGGACAGTCCCAGATGATCTTGTGCGCCCCATCGCGCGCCGCCACCCTGCCAAACTGACGCTCCAGCGCACTGCGCGGAATGCCCTGCGCCCGTCCGAGCACGTCGGCCGAGTAGCGCCAGTAGAAGTAAGAGTGAGCGGCAGCTGCCACCTCGGGGCCGTGTTCGCGCAACTCTTGTAGCACGCGCGGTGTGTGCCGAATCCGTTCGGAGAGGCTATCGACCATGAGGGATCTGCCGGGAACAAGCGTCTCCAGGGCCTGGCGGCTCTGCTCGACAAAGGCAGGCACGTGAACGCGACGGATGATGTCTTCGTCCTTGAGCCAGCGCGAATGTCCCGGCAGCGCGTTAAGCGAATCGATGGCGTCCTTGAGTTCCGCTATCGGTGGACAGGCCAGGAACGTAAACGGCTTGCTGAACAGCAATGCATCTATCATCGCATCGTCTCCGGCAGAACGGCGCCCCGCCCCGGGCGTGGGCGGGGTGCCACGAAAGCGCCTATGGTCAGTCAGTCATTCGGCTCGGCACTTCTCAACTGATCCCGCAGCCTATGCACGCACGCCCGGCCATCGCTAAAAGTGGGCGCCAGTGGGCGGGGCCCCAACAGCGCGGTATCGATCAGCCCGGCCGCAGGCACCGCACTCTTCAGGCAGTGTTGCGGGCGCGCCATGGCCCGGACGTCGGCGGAGAGAAAACGGACGCAGCAATTGCGTCAGTAGCTTGCGCACACGATTTCCCCCCCGGAACGTGACGTGTGAACTGCGGACCTGCGCGATCAAGCGGCAATGGTATCAACAGGCTACTGCAGGGCCACCGCCGCCGGGGCGCGCGGATTTGCGCAGTGTCGTTTTACCTGTCTCTACAACGTTATCCCAAATTGGAGCAGGGGCAAGGCCAAATTCGGTTGCGGAGCCCCCACTCACGTGGGGGGTGCTCCATATGACTAGTCAAGCATGAGGGACGGAATGGATGCCGCCGCGCGGCGTGGCGAACAATTCGCCGGCTCGGCGCCATTTGCAGCAGAACGTCAGCGCCAGGCCGTGTTGATGCTGCATGGGCTGCGGCTCGCGAAGGCGAAGCAACGTTACGCCACCACGCGCAAGCCTTGCAGCCTGGCCCCCAACGCACTGCGCGGCTGACCCCAATGGCAGGCTTTCGTCCTAATCGCCGCCCTGTGGCCTCGAACAACCTCGGCCCAGACGGCGCCTGCCCGCCCAAGCTACTTGAAGGCCAATGCGCACAGTTCCTTCCCGCTGCCAGTGAGGCTTGCAATACCGGTTCCGTCTTCGCGAACCAGCACATCAACAATGCCCGCAGCCGAGAGCTCCGTGAGGTACCGACGAAGCGTACTCATCTGCATCCCGCTTTGTTTGCTTAGTTTCGCCAACGACCACGGCTTTTCAGGAGCGCCCTGTGCGGCACACCAAAGCTGTGCCAGCAGTTCTGCAAGAATGGGATCCATGCCAACATCATCGCCCGCAATTTCCGCCCCGAGAGGATTGGTATCTTCTCCGATATTTCTTTTAATCGCTGACATCTGCTCGCCTCTTCAACAATGCGCAACCTGCGCCCGCTCACGATAATAGTTTCTGCACTGGCAGGGATAGACTACAGAAGCTAACGCCACGTTGGAGCACAGATAGCGCACGCCCAATGCAGGCTCGCTAGCGAGCGCGACCCATGATATGCCCCCCCAGCCGCACTTCCGGCTCGCAGCTGGTCAGCTTCTGCATCGGCACGGTCCACGCGATCCTCAAGCAGATCAAGATATACCCCGGCGACCTTCGCGATTGCGTTGACACGGATGCGACCAAACGGGAGCACGTGGCAATCCGCCCGATGCCAAAGTCCCGCCGATCGTCATGCCGCGCCACTGCGCGTGCGCTAGCAGTCGCCCCTCCATGGGCCATGGCCCCATTCCAGAGGACTGTGCTTCTTTTTCTTCTCGCAAGGTGTACGCGTTGACAAGCTTCCGCGCCTACTAATATTCAGTCCACGGAAGGCGCAAGAACAAACGGTGTCCCGATCAGGCAAGCTGCATGGGATGCGCCTTTCCGAGACGTTTCTTTTAACAAACAGATAGAGGGCAATACCATGAGCAACAAACTGATCAAGACGCTTTTTTCCGTCACCCTTCTTGGCACGGCACTCCTTTCGATGGGTCAGGCAGGCGCCGTTACCGTGAAGGACAGTACCTTTTCCGGAGATGAATCCGGCTACAACCTGCATGTAGGTACTCGTGACCCGTACACCGACGGCGCCCGGGTTGACGGCGTCCGCGATCCCTATACCGACGGAGCCCGGATCGGCACCGCCCGTGACCCCTATACCGATGGCGCCCGCCGCCAGGCCGTGAACGTCTCCGACAAGACCTTTAGCGTCGCCGGTCGTGACCGCACCGGTGTCTCGGCACCTCCGGCCAACGCATCCGACAATAGCGAGCAGGCTGCCTGACTGTAACGGACTGTCACGTCATCCGAAGCCATATTGGAGAATTGCTCGCAAAGGCAATACCCTCGAGTCCAGGTACACATACTGAAACCTAAGCATCAAAATGAAACCTAGCATCAAACCGCGATTCCTTGCACTCGCCGGAGCTGCTGCTTTTGCCTCGTCGCTATCAGCAATCGCAGGTCCGGACTGGACCGTCATCGAGCGCGCGCGCGCCGCGGCGATACAGTCCAAGCAGCATCAAAATCAAAAGCCGTCCCAATTTTCAGGTAGCGCGACCGCCTCCGGCACTCCACAGAAGGCCGCATGACACGCTGCCACCTCCTTACTGCAAGAACATCAGGCTAGCGACCGCAGATCGAGATGCCGCCTCTGCATCTGTACCGAGCGTCAGAGACACCGGCCGCCATACCTGCTGCCTTTCTCTTCCTGATTGAATTGAGATAACCATGCAAACCGCGCTACTGAAAACGCTGCTCTCTACCGCACTTGTGTGCGCGAGCGCCATGACTGTTTTGCCAGCTCAAGCCACCGCGCCGAGGGACAGCACGTTCCCCGGTGACAAGTACGGCTATGACTTGCACCAGGGCAAGCGAGATCCCTTCACCGATGGTGCGCGCTTCGACCGCTCCCGCGATCCGTTCAGTGACGGCGCACGCGCCAATGGCCCGTCCGCTCCCCCGGCGGACATCAGCCATGCTGCAACCGTTCTCCCAGGCTCGATCCCGCTCGCCGGAATGGATCGAACCGGCCCCTCGGCGCCGCCGGGGCACGGTTCGGCTCCCGCAGACAGCATGCCTGCCTGAAAAGCGGTGATTCTGGCGTCGAGCAGATCGACGCCAATCAATCCGGTATATCAGTCCGGTATCTTTGACCTGACAAGCCCAAACTCGAGCAGCGCAGGAACAAAGCAGTGGTTCTTGACGCCGCGCGCGGACAACTTTGTCAGCACATATCGCTTGAGAAGCGACAACCCGGACCAGACGTCGGGAGTCATCGGTGCCAATTCGACCAGGGAGAATTGCGTCAGGATGGAGTCAGGAATCGCAGATACCCGATGCCATGGAGAGGCCGGGTCTGGCGTGAACTTCTCCGGCGTCTTGTTCAGATATTGCTGGACCAGGCGCTGAAGCTCCGACACGAAGCCCGTCTCCTTCCCATCCGCGGCCGCTGGGAAACCCGCGAGCATCTCACGCGCGTCGAGAGGAAGGGCCTGCCACTCCGCGAGAGAGAATGTGTATCCATAAAAGTCCAGATTGAACCGGACGCACATGGGTACGTATTTGAGGTTTTCGCACGCTTCTATCTCAAACACAAATAATGGCAATTTCTCATAAAGAAGCATGTCAATCCCCATAAACTGAAAACGCAGTGAGATGAAACTCCAACGCCCTTTTCCGTCATATCACGACGCAGGCAAACACCACGTCCAAGCCACATCCCGTCGCGCGCCTAAAGTATAGGACAACGGGGGAATTTCCATATACGGGGAACCGCACGTCATCGTCCTGGCCGGCCGGCCCATGCGAGAGGTGGCGGGCAGTGCAGGACCTCCGCCGGGTCCATGAGTACCCATGGCACTAGTCCCACCATCGTGTTGTGAGCAACCCCAGCGCAATCGCCTTCTGCACTGCCTGAAGCCTGCTCGAAACTTCCAACTTTCTCATCACATTACGCATGTGGTGCGACACGCCGTGCTTCGTAATGCCAAGAAGCCTCCCCGCTTCCCAGGAAGTCTTCCCCGCGGCAACCCACCTCAGGGTTTCTATCTCACGGGCGGTTAAACCCACTACAGAATTCTTCGACGAGAACAGGATGGACTTGACGGAATTGACGGTACGCTGCGCAATGGCCGGACCGTACAGTTTAGCGTTGCGAAATTCCGGGCCTTCCGCATTGAGCGGCCGCGCGCTCAGCAGAGCAAGGAATCCACCGGTCCCTCGTGGCGTATGCACGGCCAATATGATTGCCGCGCCCATTGTCGAGTCCGCCGGAAGTGAGAGATCGGGGCCTTCTCTCTGCGACTGGATAGGTCCGACCCATAGCATGGGCACCAATGAGTCGAGTGCCTCGCTCGCAAGCGTTGCAAGCACCGGGCTGTAATCCTGCAAAGTCGGATTTCGCCCGTTCGAGAGGTTTGTCAGGCTTCCAAACGAAGACTCCCTCCCCGTCACATACAGGTTGTACTGCAGGTGGAAATGCGTGAATCCGAGAAGACGGGTGGAGCGTTCCAGATTCCCAAAAATTTCCTGGATCTTACTGGACCGATCAATATTTTCCAGAATCTCTGTGTGAATATCCGCCAAGCCATCATCAACGGAGTCCTGCTTAAGATGAATCATACGTCCGAACAAGCGTTACCGCACCTGCAAAAAATCAAACTTCCACGCATGGACCGCGATACGCATCCCTCATGGCTCCGGAGGAAGTGTATAGGGGTTGCCTTGCGCCATCAGTTACAGACGAGCCATCTCCCCAAGAACACAGCTGGCACCAGCAAGAAGGGACGACAGGAAGCCGTCACGGTCTTTCAGGGAAGGTGCAAGTGCGACGCCTGCACCGAGGTTCGTCTTCCGGATCTTCCGGATCTTCCAGTTCGTGCGGCTACGCGACACTTCCCAGTGTCGATGGAATCCCAGGCCAGAGCACGCCTGGCGGCCTGGGCTTCCCGAATAAATAGCCTTGCCCGAAGCCAACACCACATGCGATCACGATCTCACGCTGCGCACCGGTTTCGATACCCTCCGCAACGACGTTGGCGCCAAATCGCGCAGCCAATCCGCATATCACTTCCACGATATCCTGGCTTCGCTTGTTCTCCACAATATCCACAATGAACGCTCTATCTATCTTTATGCAATCAAAATGAAAGAGCTTCAGATATAGCAAAGAAGAGAAGCCGACACCAAAGTCGTCGATACAAAGCCTGAAGCCACACCGATGCAGGCGGCCCATGGCCTCCGCCGCCCCATCAATGGCAGAGAGCAGCGTCCGTTCCGTCACCTCGATCTCGATCAGGCTTGGTTTGATATCGTTCCTCGCGGCAAATTCCAGCAACTGCTCGCGAAAGGCCGAACTGCATAGCTGCCTGGGCGTGGCATTGATACTCAATGGGAAACAACGCTCACCGACGGTGTATGGATCCAGCGCCTGTAGCGCTTGCGCTTGAATCTGATTGGCCAATGCCTCCGCCTCGAATACCTCCAGGAAATCGGCGGCACGCTGCACCGTATCTCCAGTCTTGCGGCGAAGCAATGCCTCATAGCCGAAGGTCTCGCCATCCGGTAGTCTCACTATCGGCTGGAGGTCAAAGAAGAACTTCTGGCTCGCGAGCGCTTGTCGCGCCTCGATGTACTCTCGGATCACATTTTCTCCGCGGATAATGTCACCAATCACATTCAGGTATCTGCAACAAGAGGCCTCAAGGATGCGGATCCGTTTTCCCTTCGCCTGACCAAGTGTGACGTTTAAAGTCTACCGCGATCCAGCAATCGCTCCAGCTACACCGTTGTGTAGTGGGTTCGCCAGGCGGAATCGACGCAGAGCCGCGTGCGGAGCACCCCAGGCAGCCTTCTTCGCACCGAGATATCAGGCTTGCCGCTCCAAGCGGCTCCGGCTCCTCTTCGGTCATTCCTGCGGCGGCGCGAGCGACTGACATCCCCGACCCGCACTAGTGATCCGACCGGCGGAGCCGCCTGGAACTGTACTGCTACAACGCGTAGTCCACTGTATGCGGGGCCAACAGGCCGTCACCGCTATGCTCCCAGTCAAGTAGAAGTCGCAAGTGCCCTGCCGGCCCCATCGATGCATCCCGGCAAATCACCGGCTGACAAGACAACGCCATGCGCGGCGTAAAGGACATTAAAGTGAGTACAGACACTAAGGCTGGAGTCCAAGATCCCTTTCTGTTTGAGAGCCCTTCTGCCTTCGATGCCATATCGACGCGCACGCCTGTCTGCCTGGATCAGCTGCAGCGGCCGCTCAAGAGCCTGCGCCTATCGGTGATTGACCAGTGCAATTTCCGGTGCACCTACTGCATGCCAAAGGAGATCTATACAAAGGATTATCCTTTCCTGAAGGCGGGATCCCGGCTTTCTTTCCAGCAGATGGTCTCGATTGCCAAAGGGTTCATCAGTCTGGGCGTCGAAAAGGTCCGGCTACCCGGCGGAGAACCGCTCCTGCGCAAGGATATTGAGAAACTCGTCGAAGCGCTTGCACGGCTTGCCACCCCTGATGGAAGGCCCGTCGAGATCGTGCTGACCACGAACGGCACACTCCTTGCGGCGAAGGCGCGGGCATTAAAGGATGCAGGCCTGGCCGGAGTAACCGTCAGCCTTGACAGCCTGGATGACGCGGTCTTCCGGCACATGAACGACGTCGGCTTCCCTGTCGGCAAGGTATTGGACGGCATAGAGGCCGCCCGGAACGCAGGGATCGATACGGTCAAAGTCAATACCGTTATTGAAAAGGGCGTCAATGATAGTCAGATTCTCCCACTGGCAAAATACTTCCGGCATAGCGGTGTGACCCCGCGCTTCATTGAGTTCATGGATGTGGGTGGTGCCGAGTCATGGTCCATGCAGCGTGTCCTGAGATCGGAAGACGTGAGGGACCGCATTGCGCAGGCATACCCCCTGGTTCCTCGCCCGGGATTTCGCGGCAGCGATACGGCGCAACGCTTTTTGTACGCCGATGGCGGCGGTGAAGTGGGGTTCATTTCGAGCGTTTCCAAGCCGTTCTGTGGCGACTGCACGCGGGCGCGGGTCTCCGCCGATGGCCGGATGTTCTTGTGTCTGTTTGCCGAGCGAGGCGTCGACCTGCGGCAGTGGCTCACCGAATCCACCTCACCAGAGGCACTGCGTGATGCGATTCGCTCACGCTGGGAGCGACGAGATGACCGTTATTCCGAGCTACGTACCGAGAGACTGGCCAGGAACGGAAAGAAGTCATATCCGACTGTCCGCATGTCGCTGGTCGGCGGCTAGGTGTTCCCATAGTCAGCTTTAACCCTTATGCATACGGTAAAGAGATGAGGCTAACAATCAAGTACTTTGCAAGTATTCGCGAGACCGCAGGGGTATCCGAAGAGGTAGTCCATGTTGATGCGGATTCGCTCACGGTCGACAGCCTCAAACAATGGCTTGCGCAGACAAGGCCAGCACTTCAAGACGCGTTTTCGGACGATCGCCCCGTACGGGTAGCCGTCGACCATGCCGTCCAGCACAGTGCCTTCCCGCTACTCGACGGAAGTGAGATCGCTTTCTTCCCGCCCGTTACTGGTGGCTGAATTTCTCTCGCAAAAGAGGGCCGCGCAAATCTCCAGGCGTTATTCCTGGAAGTGCGCAGGTCCTTGCCGGAAGGCGGGACGAATTTTTCACTTCGTTACGTCCGGGCTATTCTGCCATCCGCCACCCAGGGCCAGGAAGAGATTGATCTGGTCGATCGCCACCTCGCTATCCGAAGCCGCCACGGCCGCGTCAGAACCGGCCAACGTACGGTCTGCGTCGAGGCTGGACAGATAGGGCGCGCGGCCGGCCTGGTACAGGAGCCGATTCTGCCGCGCCGCCTCGCTCGCATTGTCCCGTGCCGCCCTCAGGGCCAGGTTGCGCTCCAACTCCTTGGTATAGGCGCTGAGCGCGCTTTGGGTTTCCTGCAACGCCTTGTGCACCACGCCATCGAAGTTCGCCAGCGCCGCATCGGCCCCCGCCTCCATGCGGTGAATGCGTGGCCGCACCCCGTTGGTGGGGAGGTTCCATGTCAGCATCGGGCCAAGGGCCCAGTGAGCGGTCTGCCCCGTACCGAGGTCGCTGAGCAGCCCAGTGAGGCCCGCTGATGCCCCAATGCTGACCGACGGATAGAGATCGGCCGTGGCCACGCCGATTTTTGCCGTAGCCGATGCAAGCTCGCGCTCGGCCTGCCGTACATCGGGCCGGCGCTTGAGCAGCGCAGCACCATCCCCCACCGGAATCGCCTGGCGCAGCCTCGGTTCCTCGTGGCACGCCGCTTCTGCCGCGGGAAGCGCAGCCGGCGGCTTGCCCAGCATGACGGCCAGCCGGTATGCGGCCTTCTCCTGCTCTGCCTTGAAGTGCGGAAGGCTGGCCCGCAAGGTCTCCGCCTGCGCCTGCGCGCGCAGCGCGTCGACCGGCTGCCCCCGGCCGGCGGCAACCATCTTGCGGGCGATGTCCACCCCGCGCTCCTGCAACGCCAGTTGCCGCTCGGCCACTTCATACTCATGCGTGGCCGCGCAGCCTTGCACATATGCACGCACGGTCTCTGCGACAACCCCGACGCGTGCCATGTCGAGCGCGGCCTGACTCGCCTCGGCGCTTGCAAGGGCCGCTTCGTCGGCACGTTCGAGCTTGCCGAAGAAATCAACCAGGTAGGACACGGAGAAGCCAACGTCGCCAATGCTGAAGACCGGTATCTTATCCTTCATCAGGAAGCTCTCGCCAGAGATCTGCGTGCGCTCTGTTGCCGCGGAGATGCTTGCCTGCGGGAGGTTGTCCGCTTCCACCTCGTGATACATCGCGATGGCCCGCCGCAGGTTAGCCGCAGCGACCCGCAAATCGGTATTGGCAGTGAGCGACTCCCGGACCAGCTTGTCCAGCTTCGGGTCGTCGTACAGGCGCCACCAGGCGTCCGGCACCGGCGCTAGGGAAACCGCCGGATGCTTCGTACCAAGCAAGGGGCCATTGGCCTGCGGCGCGTGCACGGCGGCATGCGCCGGCACATGGTAATCAGGACCGACCGTGGTACAGGCATGCAATAGCGGCATCAGTACCGGTAGCAGGGCAAGGCTGAGTCTCTTCTTCATTTTGACTTCTCCGGTTGCGCCACGCCTGGATGCGCCCGCCCTGCCACTAGCGCTTCCCGCACGGCAACTGTCGCGGTACGGCCGGACACAAGCCGTACGCCGGACGGCACGTCATCAAGCGCGATGCGCACCGGCACGCGTTGCGCCAGTCTCACCCAGTTGAAGGTAGGATTCACATTCGGCAGCAAATTGGATCCACTGCTGCGGTCGCGATCTTCGATGCCGGCCGATATGCTCTGAACGTGTCCGTGCAGATGCTCGCCCTCGCCCATGATTAGCACGTCCACCGGATTGCCAATACGTATGCGATGCAGCTTCGTCTCTTCGAAGTAGCCCTCCACGTAAATGGAGTCCGCATCGATCATCGAAAGCACCGGCCGGCCGGCCGTGGCATAGTCTCCCAGCCGTGGCAGCCGGTCATTGAGATTGCCGTTCACCGGGCTAACGACGTTTGTACGGGCAAGGTTGAGCCGCGCGAGGTCGACGGCTGCTTCGGCTTGCACCAAGGCGGCCGCGGCCTGATCGACCTTGGCGAAGCCCTCTTCGACGACCTCCTTCGAGACCACCTCGGACAGGGTGCGGTTGCGCTCTGCCTCCCTGCGTAGCTGCGCCAGCGAGACGCGCTGCGCAGCCGCCGTAGCCAAGGCCTGCCGCAAGGCAAGCGCATAGCGGGCCTGGTCGACCACGAAAAGGAGCTGCCCACGCGTCACCTGCTGGTTGTCCTTGACCAGGATACGCGTCACCAGCCCCGACACATCAGGCGCGATCTGCACGATATCGGCACGCACATGACCGTCACGCGTCCACGGCGCGTTGGTGTAGTAATCCCATAGATGCCTGGCGACAAACAAGGCAACTGCCGTGGCGATTAACGTCAGCACCACAGAGCCGAGCGAACGAAGATGGATTTTCATGATTGAAGCGAACGCGCAATGGCGACTACGCCGCCCAGCACGATAAGGTAGATAGCGAGATTGAAGAGCGACCGATGCCACACCAACCGGTAGAAGCCGAGGCGGGCGAGCAGCGCGCGCATGCAGGTAGCGATAGCGAAGGTCACCAGCATCAACGCCAGCAGGGTAGGCACGAAGACGCCATAAACGTCGATCTCGCCGCTCAGCATGTTCCCTCCGTGTACAGCGCGGTTTCCGAAGGCCATTGCCGGATCAAGGTGATACCTCCTGCGATTCTTTCCCTATCGGATACAAGGTCAGCCGGAGCACCACCAGGGCAGCCAGAGCATGTCGAGTGCCGTCACCCGGGAAGGCGGCAAGTTCTCCGATGGCCCTCTCGATACATGCGCGGAGCATGGCTGGCGACTCCGAACCCGTCCCGGTTCCGAGCCGGGCGCGAAAATCGCTCGCGACCGCGTTCAACACACCGGTTACCGCCCTGCGCGCCTGGGGTCGCATGGCGGACAGACCGCGCCGCAGGGCCAGCAAGCTGAATCCGACCTGCAACTCGGCGAAACCATCCGAAGGCATGTTCCCGACGCTTGCCGTCAGCCGCGGCGCAAGTTGGTTGAGCCGGTCCACCATGCGGCCACCCAGCTTTGCCACTTTTGGTGCTTCGCTGCAGGTGGCAGCCTGCGCCAGGTCCTTCCAGCTCGCGCGGATCAGGCGGCGCGCCGCGACTCGGGCGCCAAACGGCCGGGTCGCCATGGCCCACAGGGGCGCGAACAGCATGCCGACGATGCTCGCCAGGCTACCGTTGATGGTGGCAAGAAAGTTGGCGTCAAAGACACTCTGAAAGTTCGCGAAGGACGCCGTATTCAGCGACAACAGCAGCGCGATGAGACTGAACCCCGGCCTTGGCAGCAGCAAGCCGATCCCGAGGTATGGCACTGCCAGCATGCCAGCAAGCGTCACGAAATCATGTGCATATGGCACCACCGCGAACAGGTAAAAGGCGGACACGGCGAAACAGACGCCGCTCCACCGCAAAAAGGAATACGCCGCCGACCGTGGCTCCTCAATCGTGGCAAAGAAGCAACTGGTGACTGCCGCCAACACGACGGCCCCGGCCCCGGCCTCCCACTGCGACACGATCCACAGCAGGCCCGCGCAAAAAACAGCAAGACTGGTGGAGCAGGCATAGAAGAGCAGCATGCCATGATCATGGTGACTGGCACGGTCGGCGGACGGCCCGCGCACCCTTAGCGGAGACTCGCTGGATCCGGTGGTCCGGTCGCCAATGCTGCGTTGCAGTGTCCGGCAATCTTCGCCCAACGCCGCCAGCGCGAGCAACTGATCGTTGGCGGTAGCCACCAGGCTCGCATGCCAGTCCGGTGCCATCCCATTCGCGGCGAGGGGCGTGGCTGGCGGTATCTGGGTCGGTGCCGGACCGTAAAAGCCTCCGCGGATCCAGCGGGACATGTCGGTCATATGGCGGGCCAGGTTCTCGGGGATGCCAGCCAGTTGACTCCGCAACGCCGGCACTACACCTGCCAATGACGACAGCAGCGGTAACAGCATGGCCATCCGCTCCCGCAGTGCGCGGGCATTACGCAGGGACTCGGTACCCTCGGTGTCATAAGAGAGTTGCTTGATCAACTGGTCTATCGTGGAAATGCCGGATACCAGGCGATCCCGATTTTCATGCGAGATAGCATTCGAGTCCGGCGCGGCCGACAGAATTTCCGTTGCCCACTGCCCCGCGTCGCCGAGCCAGACAGCCGCCCTGTCGCGCAAGGTCGGCGCCACTTTCGTGGGGAAGAACAAGGCACTCACCATGCCGGCGCAGACGATCCCGATGACGATTTCCTCGACGCGAGCGATGGCCAGGTCGAAGATTTCCGCAGGCTGGCTGACCGCCGGCAGCGCAACGATAGGCAGTGTGTACGCAGCCAGAAGGAAGATGTAGTTGCGCGGTGCCCGATCAAGCAGGGAGAGATAGAGCAGCGCGCCAGACCAGAGCGAAATCGCCCCCATTAGCAACACAGGCGCATTGACCAGGAGGGGCACCGTCACCACCGCGGCGGTTGCGCCCAACAGCGTGCCCACTACGCGATAGGCCGCCTTGGCACGCGTCGCTCCCGTCACCGGACTGGACACGAGATAGACCGTTGCCATTGCCCAGTAGGGCCGGGGCAATGCAAGGGCGAGCGCGATGTACAGCGCCAGCATCGCTGCCGCATACACCTTTAGCGAAAAAAGCCATTGCCGTGCACTCAGCCAGCTAGCCATATTGCACACCTGTAGTCACGATTGATTCCATTTAGCATCGCCCATCACCACGCGCTCCGAGCCACAGCGACGGGCTGCATGAAGAAGCTTTAGCCAGCGTCCGGTCTCGACCCGGCGACTGCAAATCGCAGCCTTCCGATGTGTCGACGTTTCTCCGCACTGGCAGCGCGCAACCGGGCCGATAATCAGCGTGCCGGATCACGTAGCCATCCCTTGCGCCCTGATCCGCTGCGGGCAGGTATGGCCTGTGCATCATCAAATTCGACCATAACTCGCGCTCCCTTGTATCACCCGCCTGTCGAAGCGAAGTGCGTCGCAAAGTTGCCGGGCAGGTAGGTGCAGTCCAACTGATCTCGAATGATTCCCTCCCACGCGGTCATGCAGGACTTGGTGGCTCCGGGAAGACAGAACAGCAACTTCCCATTCGCGTACCCGGCCAGCGCACGGGACTGGATCGTTGCGCTACCGACCTCCCCGTAGGAAAGCTGCCGGAAGATCTCCCCGAAGCCGGTTATCTCTTTGTCCAGCAGTGGCCTCACCGCCTCCGGGAGAGAATTCCCCAGGGAGAAGCCCGTGCCACCATTGCTGATGATCACCTGAATCCGGGAATCGGCAATCCACTCGCTAAAGATGCGCCGAATCTCGTAGATGTTGTCCTTGACAATATCGCGGTCTACACATCGATGCCCCTCACGTGAGAGTGCATCTACCAGATAGTCGCCTGAGCTATCATCATCCGGTGTTCGCGTGTCGCTCACCGTCATCACTGCACAGTTCAGGAACATATTATTTGCGTGATTCATTCGGTCTTTTCTTCCAGCCTCATTACGACGCAGCGCGCTTCCCGATCGCATCCTGGAGCCTGTGGCTTGGGGCGTGATTACGCTCAGATCCCGGTGTACTCAACGAAGCCGTCCTTCCTGCAGAAGCTCACAAGCTTCATGCCCGCCTGCTCGGCGATGCTGATTGCCAGGGAGGTGGGCGCGGAGATCGTGGCAAGCATTGGAATATTCATTCGCGCTGTCTTTCGCACCAGCTCGTAGCTGGCGCGGCTCGACAGAAAGACGAAACCCGCCTTCATGTCGACCCTTTTCATGGCCAGGGCACCGATGAGCTTGTCGAGGCCGTTGTGGCGGCCCACGTCCTCGTACACGGCGAGAATTTCTCCATCCGGATTGCACCAGGCAGCCGCGTGCACGCCGCCGGTCGCTCGCATAAGCAACTGATGGTCCTGTAGTGCCTCGGCAGCACGCGCAATGACGACATTCGTCGCGTCAACGTGCATCGCCGGTGGTTCAATGCGTTCCGGGTGCAAGTCCAGAAGTTCGATACTCTCGATTCCGCATACGCCGCAGCCAGTCCTTCCGGCAAGCGCGCGTCGTCGCCCCTTCAATGCGAGAAAGGATGGCTGTCCCACGGTCAGCTGCACCTCGGCGCTATCCTCGCGCATGAGTACCTCGATATCGAAGATCTCGCGGGCACTGCCGACAATTCCCTCGGTAAGCGCGAATCCAACTGCAAAGGCCTCCAGATCGCGCGGGGTCGCCATCATCACGGCATGTGAGATGCCGTTGAACACCAAGGCGGTTGGAAACTCCTCGGCCACCTTATCGTTGTCCCGTGTCTGTATCACGCCACGGTGACGTACGATCTCGCGCTCCCTGAATCCGCTGCGCTCGCTCCGGTCTTCGCAGTACATTGGCTTGCCCCTGGAAATAGTCAGCGCGGCGACGATCGCCGCTCACTCGTAGTAGAAGTGAATTGCACTGAAGCCATTGTACGAACCGGTCGCCGGACGCGAAGATACAGAATGACCAACAAGCAAGGACTACAGATGCAGTCGTCGAAAAGCGATTGCGAGGTCGGGTTCAGCCGGGCGCTTGTCATTGTGGCTTGCGTGAATCAAGACAGCCCTGTCGCGGAGACAGGACGCAGCCACCTCCGGATCGTTGTTCGATCGAGGCGAAGGCAGGCCAGGAATATGAGAGAAAGGGCGCCCGGCGAATGGGGAATCAACACGGCCGCTACCCTCTGAGGAGCCGGTCAAGAGAGTGCCAAGGCCGACACTTACCCACCGCCGAAACAACACCGGCAATGTAGTCCTGGGCGTGGGGGAGTCGCGGCTGATGGCAGGCGAGGGGATCCGCACTCTGGGGTACTCTCTGCCCAAGTGCGCCTTACTTCTGCGCAGGCACCTCGGGCTGCCGGCACCAACACTTGGTGAATATCTTTGAAGCGCCGCAGCACGATCCGCCCGGCCGTCGAGATCCGGCACGTCGCGGGGACAGCGCAAGCTGTCGTTTATTATTTGAAATGATTAGATTTGGCTGGAAGACAGGATGCTGCACATAAAAATAACAACGCCACCAAGCGCGATCAGAAACTCCACCGCCACCAGATATCTGTTCGAATCCGAATTTTCGTTCATTCCCAAACCCTCTCGCATTGTGTGACTGGCGGCCCACTCAAACCACCGCAGCGGCGCAATGAGCCGTACGTGTATCAGGCTACTGATTCCGCGATTCTCGAACGGCACGCATCCAGTAATTGCACGAGTGCTATCGACGGACGAGACGCACTGCAAGAGTAGACGCCAGTGGCGTTGGGAGGGGCATACAGGGGGGCGAAGAAGCGGGGATAACAGTCTCGCGGCGTTGCGGAAGTTCGCTCGCTCCGGCTGCCGCGCAAGTGCCTGTCAATGCCCAAATCGTCCTAGAAATGCGCCTTTGGCCGCATTCATTCGCGTGCCGGAGGAGGCGCACGGCCTCCAATCGAAACTCAAATGCAAGAGGTAACTATCTTGCCAAGCGTGATCAAGGCATTCTCCAACTGCGGCGTCCAGGCGTAGCTATAATTAAGACGAATGAAATTCTTGAACCCATTGGATGGGGAGAACATATAGCCCGGTCCGACCGTGATTCCCTGCTCGAGGGCGCTGCGATACAACCTCATGGAGTCTACGCTGTCCGGTAACTCGACCCAGAGGACATAGCCACCCATGGGGTGCGAAGTACTTGTTCCGGCGGGGAAAAAACGATTCACCATGGACACCATGATGCTAGCTTGCTGAGCGTAGGTACGCCTCACCTTTCGAAGGTGATGATCATATCCGTCATTTTTTAAATACTCGGCAATTGCCATCTGCGGGAGCGAGGGGGTCGTCAGTGTATTGAGGAATTTCAGCTTTTCCACTTTATCGCGATACCGTCCAGGCATGGCCCAGCCGATGCGATGGGCGACTGCAAGGCTCTTCGAGAAGGAAGCGCAATATAGAACCAGTCCTTTTTCGTCATAGGACTTCAGCGAACCGGGATGGCTCTCTCCATAATAAAGCTCGTTGTAGACATCGTTCTCTATGACTGGAATATCGTGTTCGGAAAGTAGCTTTACCAGCGCCCGCTTCTTCTCATCCGGCATCTGAAAGCCAAGAGGATTATGGAAATTTGGCATCACCATGCAAGCGGCAATCTTCTGTCCGCTGATTATCTTCGAAAGCGCACCCAGATCGATGCCCTCGCGAGGATCGGTCGCGACCTCGATTGCCTTCATCCCCATGCGCTCTATCGCATGCAGCATTGCGTAAAACGTCGGCGACTCGACGGCCACAGTGTCCCCATGCTGAGCCACCGCTTGCAGGCATAGGTTAATAGCCTCGGTTGCCCCGACCGTCACAATTATCTCGTTCGGGTCGACGGAAAGTCCATTTTCCAGGTGCCGCCGCGCAATTTGCCTTATCAATTGCGTGTTTCCGGGTGGCAAATCATCCATGACATCCCAGTGCGGATGCCGGCGCGCTATCGTGCTTGCATATTGATTAAGGCGCCGCCAGGGAAACAGGGACGGGTCGGGATAGGGAGAACCAAAGGGAACGGCATTGTGGCCGCGTATCGACCTAAGTGTGGATAACACAAGCCTACTAACATCAACCTCCGCGGAAATCGGAATCGGCTGCGATGCTCGCAGTTCCATGCCGACCGGCTCGCCTGCGCGCCGTCGCACAAAATAGCCGGACTGTGGCCGACTCTCAATAATGCCCTTGCTCTCCAGATGCACATAGGCACGTATCACCGTCGTCATGCTGACCTGGTGGTGCAGGCTGGTTTGCCTCACGGAAGGTATCTTTTCTCCCGGCAGGAGCACCCCATGCGAGACCATGGCCTCGATCTCGGCAACAAGTTTCTCATATAGTTTCAAGCCGCCATCTCCTCAAGCTCGTGAGGAAGACCGAAGTAGATCCGCCGCCACTTCGGTACGGTTTTCATTATAGTCATCAGGATGGCCGGAACGATAGCGGACAAACGCCTGACTGGCACTGAGTGCGTCCCCACCGGATACCAGCAGGTAATAGCCCAAGAGATTCTCGGGTCTATCGTATCGGCTCCTCCGGTCCCGTGTCGTCGCTACTCGGGTACTTGGATTGGCCAAAGCGCAGGATGAGCACACCCAGGGCGAGCAATACGATTCCCAGACTGGATGCGAGCAGATGCAACTCGGTCGCCTCGTTATAGCGGAGTATCAGGTCTCTGGCCAGCGAAACCATGGCGATATAGAGCGGAAAGCGGACCGGGAGTTGCCCTAGTTTCAGGTATCTTGCCACCATGGCCAGAACCTCGAGATAGAGAAACATGAGGAGCAGATCCGTCAGCGTTACCTGCCCAATTTCCACAACCTTCCACGCCTCATGCCCCATTGCAAAGCTTGTGGCCAATCCGATCAGAATCAGGCCAACCAGCTCCCCGACGCCAATGAATCTTTCGAATCGATTTCGAACAATCATCAACGAATCCCTTCGCTCTTCCACCATCCTCATCCTTTAATTTACACAAACCAGCCGATTCACGTTGAAATCAAGCGACAGGGGGTCTTCCATGGCCACCCTTTTCTGAAGGCAGAAGCCGCATGGCGCCATGCCATGCGGCCTGATGCCGGTTCCGCTGGGCTAGTGGTGGGCAACGACCTTCCCACGGAAAACGTGGTACTGGTAAAGGTTGTATCCAATCATGATGGGCAAGACGGTACCAATCCCCAACAGCATGAACACCAACGTCGGATTCTCCGACGCTGCTGCCGTGACAGTGAGATGGCCGGGGATAAGGCTCGGGAACAGGCTGATCGCCAGGCCCGCGAATGAAACGATGAAAATCAGCACCGATGCCCGGAAAGGTCCCCGGACACTGCCTACGCGCAGAGCATAGGCGATGTAGACAAACGACAGGATCGCGATCGTAGCCAGCGCAACAAGGACATGAAACACGCCAGGTTGCGCCCAGCGCGCTTGGACAATCGGGCTAAACAGCATGGTGCCGGCCGACAACAGGATGGCAGAGGCAGCCGTGAGGAGCATGCTGATGACGGTGTAGCGGCGGGCAATCTGCTCAAGCTGACCACTTACCTTCTTGACCAGGTACGTTGCGCCAAGGAGCGCATAACCTGCTGTTACGCCCACAGCAGCAACCACGGTGAAGCCCTCGCTAGCGATCCCGGGCGCAAGGCCTGTAATCACCTTGCCGAGAATGACACCCTGGGTAAGTGCCGCTAGCAAACTGCCGATGCCAAAAATGAGGTCCCAGCCGCGCTTGCGGTGCGCGGCGTGCCGAAACTCGATCGCCGCACCGCGCAGAATAAGACTCGCGATCAGCACCATGATTGGCACGTACAAGCTTTGCAGAAGCATCGCGTATGCGCCTGGAAATGCCCCGAAGAGGGCACCGCCGAGTGCGACCAACCACGTTTCATTCGCATCCCAGACGTGGGCGATCGAAGCGAAAATGGAGTCGCGGTGCTCTTCCTTTTTCGTGAAAAGGCTCAGTATGCCAACACCGAGGTCGAATCCATCGGTAATGACATAAAATATCAGAAATATACCAATAAGGCAGAACCACGCAATGGTAAGCATGGAGGTTGGAGACGAATTCATTTTTTCCCTCTATGTAAAGATTTCAGCTTCCTGCTTTCAAAGCCATATCAATAGCCAGAATGCGCGGTGGGGACGGCACGAACCTGCTCTACCGGCGGCATGAGTGTGAGATCCGGCCCCTTCTTCAGCCACTTCTTTGCAAAGACAAAGAAGGAAATGAACAGCACTACATAGAATGCGGCGAACATGAACATGCTCCCTGACACTGCACTTGCGGGAACCGCCGAAACCGCATCCCGGGTCCTCAGTAGTCCGTAGACGATCCAGGGTTGACGACCCACTTCGCGCACGATCCACCCGCACTCCACCGCGATATAGGGCAGAGGAATGCACAACACCCAGGCAAGCAGGAGCATCCGATTCTCAAGCAGTGCGCTCAGCCTGCCTCGGGTCTTGCGGAAAACGTATGCGGTCCAGAACGCCAGTACCACAAAGAGGAAGCCGATTCCCGCCATCACACGGAAGGCGTAGTAAAGCAGCGGCAGCATGGTAGGTTGGTCTTCCCGGGCGATATCGGCGAGGCCTGTCACCTTGCCCGTCAGGCTATGGGTGCCAAGGATGCTCAGCATGCCGGGTACTTCAATGGACCAATCGTTTTCCTGCCTGGCCTGATTCGGCCATGCCAATAGTGACCATGATGCGCCCTGTCCCGACGGATTCGTGTGCCAGTGGCCTTCGATTGCCGCGCCCTTGGCAGGTTGCGTCTCGAACACGTCGACACCGCTCGAGTCGCCCAGCCAAACCTGCAGCGGGGCAACGAACACCAGGAGCCAGAGCGCGAGCTTGAAGGAGCGGGCAAAGAACTCAGGATTCCGGCGCTTTAGCAAGTAGTAAGCGGAGATGCCGGCGACCACAAACAGGCCGGTCTCGATTGCGGCCACCCACATGTGCGTGACGCCCCAGATCATGTCCGGGTTGAAGATCGCGCGCAGATAGTCGGCAACCACAACCTTTCCATCGACCACAGTCACACCGGCCGGCGTCTGCATCCAGGAGTTGGCAACCATGATCCAGAAAGCCGAGAGGGTGGAGCCAAATGCGACCATGCCGGTCGCGAACAGATGCGTTCCGCGAGATACACGATCCCACCCGAACATCATCACTCCGACGAACCCAGCTTCCAGCATGAAGGCCATGGCGCCCTCAAAGCCCAGGATGTTCCCCAGGAACTGCCCGGAATGCTGCGAGAACGGAGCCCAGTTTGTCCCAAACTGAAACTCCATGGGAATCCCGCTCACGACACCCACTGCGAAGTTCAGCACCAGCAGCTTGCTCCAGAACCGTGCATGCCGGTAATACGCCACGTTGCCAGTCTTGATCCAAAGCATCTCGACGACGAGAAGAAACGCTGAAAGGCTAATGGTCAAGATCGGCCACAGTATGTGGAAGATTGCCGTCATGGCAAACTGGGCCCTTGATAAATTCAGGACATCACTAACTGGCATTTTGGTGCCTCCGCTCAAATGAAAAATGACCTTCCGACCTGATTAAGTAACCCCCGGGCGCGAGGCGAGTCGGCGGATCCCTCGAAAGGGAGCGGCCAACTCTCGATGCCGCCGGCGCCCCGCTAGGCGTCAGGAGTCGAGCGCTCGAGAAGAATCGGTATCGACTTCGAAGTAGGGGTACGCGCCACGTCGGCAAAGCTGTCAAGCGGAACCAATGGATTGGTTTCCGGGTAGTAAGCGCCCATGCAACCGCGCGGAATGTCGTATTCAACCAGGAGGAACCGGTCGGCGCGCCGCGAGATGCCGTCATCCCAGACGCCGATCAGGTCGACAAATTCGCCGGGCGCAAAGCCGAGCATGTCAATGTCCGCCCGATTCGCGAAAACCACGCGACGCTGGCCAAAGACGCCGCGGTAACGGTCGTCGAGGCCGTAGATGGTGGTGTTGTACTGGTCGTGCGAGCGCGTGGTCATCAGAACCATCAATTTCTCGCCGTACTTCGCGCGGGCCCGGTGAATCGGTGTGTTCTGTTCGATTTCATGGACTACGAATTGCGCCGTGCCACTTGGCGTCTTCCAGACACGCTCGCGAGACGCGACCCGGAGGTGGAAGCCACCCGGTTCGGCGATACGGGCGTTATAGTCATGGAAGCCTTCAATGACTTTCTCGATAGCGTCCCGGATTCGGGCGTAATCTTCGGCATACCAGAGCCAGTCAATTTTGCCGCCGCCGAGGGTGGCCTCAGCGATCCTCGCCACAATAGCGGTCTCTGACATCAGGTTGGGCGAGGCCGGCTCGTTGATGCCATATGAGATATGGACCATGCAGACCGAGTCTTCCACGGTCACACCCTGGGCGACTCCGGCTTGCATGTCGATTTCTGTGCGCCCCAGGGTCGGAAGGATCAGGGCGTCCCTGCCATGAATGAGATGGCTGCGATTCAGCTTCGTGGCAATTTGCACCGTCAGGTCGCACGCGCGCAGCCCCTCCCAGGTACGAGGCGTATCTGGCGTTGCCATCGCGAAATTGCCGCCCAGGCCGATAAAGACCTTAACCGTGCCATCAAGCATGCCGTCGACGGTCGCAACCACATCCATGCCGTGATGGCGAGGCGGGTCGAAGCCAAACACTTCCTTGAGCCGGTCCAGGAATGCTGGCTCCGGCTGCTCTTCGATGCCCATCGTCCGGTCACCCTGGACATTCGAGTGTCCGCGAACGGGCAGCAGTCCCGCCCCCTCCCGCCCGATGTTTCCCCGCATCATCATCAGATTGGACAGCATGTGAATTGTGGCGACGGAGTTCTTATGCTGCGTCAAGCCCATGCCCCAGGTCGCGATGACACGCTCACCCTTGCAATAGATTTTGGCGAGTGCATCGACTTCTTCATAGGGTACGCCGGACTCCTTGACGATAAGCGCCCAGCTTTCCGCTCTCAAATCTTCGGCGAACTGCTTGAAACCGGAGGTATGTGCCTTGATGAAGTCCACATCGAGCACTCGTGGCTTCCCGTTCGCGAGCGCTTCATCATCCAGTTCCACCACGCGCTTCGCTACGCCCTTCAGCAGTGCGAAGTCGCCGCTAAGCGTTGGGCGAATGAATGTCGAGCAGATCTGCGTACTCGACAACGTCAGCATCTCCAGGGGATGCTGAGGGCTGGTGAAGCGTTCGAGTCCGCGTTCTCGAAGCGGGTTTACCGATACGAGTGTCACGCCTCGCTTGGCGGCTTCGCGAAGTTCACCGAGCATGCGCGGATGATTGGTCGCCGGGTTTTGGCCAAACACGATGATCGTGTCGCAGTGCTCAAAATCGTCAAGCGTCACCGTCGCTTTGCCGATCCCGACCGTACCTGGCAGGCCGCGGCTGGTGGCCTCGTGGCACATGTTGGAGCAGTCGGGGAAGTTATTTGTCCCGTAGGCGCGCACAAAAAGCTGATACAGGAACGCGGCTTCATTGCTGGCCCGACCCGACGTATAGAAGGTTGCACGATTCGGGTCATCAAGCCGATTCAAGTGTTTGGCGATAAGCGCGAACGCATCGCCCCAGGCAATCGGCTTGTATTTGTCAGTCTTCGAATCGTAGACTACCGGGTCCGTCAACCTGCCATGCTGCTCCAGTTCAAAATCCGACTGCTTCAGCAGTTCCGCAACTGTGTGCTGGGCCAGGAAATCGGGCGTGACGCGCTTGCTGGTGGCTTCTGCAGCGACCGCCTTCACACCGTTTTCGCAGAACTCAAAGGTGGAGGCATGCTCCCGGTCCGGCCACGCGCAGCCGGGGCAGTCGAAGCCATCCGGCTGATTCTGCTTGAATAGCGTCCGGTACTTTCCTCCCGCTACCCTCTCTTTTAGAAGATTGATGGCGACATACTTTAGTGCCCCCCAACCAGCGGCAGGATGGGTATATGGTTCAATTCTTCCTTGAGTTTTAGACTCGTCCATAGCGATGGTTCCTATGTGGATGGGCGCCGCACCGCAACCGGGGATCGGGGCTGTGCGAGTAGAAGCAATCTGCAAGCGAAGAGTAGATGGAGCGGTCTAACCCAGGAGCACACAAATTCTGAGCAAGATGGGGAGTACAGTTTTCACGCCCTGCAGGTAGGCCGACCGCATCGCGAACGCGACACGGCAAACGCCTCGAAACCGGCGAGCATGGCTTGACGGATTGTCGGAAAGTGGCATCCGGATGCGACGCCTGCCGCGAGCGCCCTGTTCCGGATGAGTGCCAAGACTGGTAGCGCCATTCGGCGCGCCCGGGCGGGCAGCACACTGTGCTTGGCCGCAACCTGGCGAACTGTACTTATCCCGGGCCGCGCCGGCCGCTAGGCTTCATACCAGACGCGGCGAATCCGTGGAGGCGCCTCGGCGCTTCCAATCCGGAGGAATTCCGCAGCACTTCCTTGCGGCGTATAGCCACTGGCACGGGAAGCGACTCACGGAGAGGGAATCCTGCCGCAAATGCTCTTTTATCCACTCCCCCCACGGCAACGCGGAAAATACGCCTTTTTATGCACTTTTATTGCGGACCTGCCAAACTGCCGGATTGGGTGGTCGTGATTCTTATACGGAAGGATTAATCAGCTTCCGCCAGAATCCGCTTGCAATGAATCCAACTTAGAAAACAGTTGCACCCAAAATTGAAAATTGAATCGGATAGTTTCGATATTTCGTTGCCAGCTCGCCAGAACGCCGTAAATCGGGTTGACCAATGGCTTGGCGAGACCTCAAGCGGAGAAACCGACCTCGGGTACGATGACTGGCTCGAGGAGCATCTTACGGAACGGGTAACCGATGGACTGCAGTCTCCTATCGCCCACTTTCGGCAAGGGAAGGTCGAGTTTTCGCTCCGGCACGGCGCCGAGTATCTAATCACGCATGCAACGCTGGGATTCAGGATATTTCGATGCCTGCTGGACAAGGACCTCGCTCTTGTCGCATTCATTGATTCGAGAAGCGGGATGCGATTCCCCTGGATAACAATGAACCAGCTATTTTCTAGCGATGAGTTGAGTACATTAAAGGAGGTGCCGCGGGGAATAGCCGATTAATGCCTATTACGCCCAACGCTTCTACCCACCTGCCCCCCGATTTCCGTCACGCGGAAAGAAAAGGCAGTCTGTGCTCGATTTCCGGAGCATCGTCTTCGGCATGCCTGTTTTTCTCGCCGCCGATCCGCGAGAATATTTCTTGTTTCTCCGCACGCGCACGCCCCACTACCTGGCGTCGATCGGCATCGTCAAGGGCCTGCCATTTGCGCCGGACAAGGCCAGCAAGGACCCGCTTGTCGAGGCGGGCGCAGCAATGGCGCGCATGAACGCGTACGGTGACAGGTACCCGCACGCAATCGTGTACCCGGGCAAGCACTGGCAATGGGCACTACGTCAACTGATATCGATGGTCCGGTAGCTTTTGCTCCGGCAGCTCGCGATCGCAAAGCTCGAGCAGCGAGCGCTCGATATTGCGCGAGATCGCGTCCAGCGCCAGCGCGTTGGGGGCCATACTGAAAGGCTCGGAGATCTCATCGGCAATCGCCTCCAGCGCGATCAAGGTGTAGGCGACGAAGACGCAGATGATCGGGGTAAACAGCTCCGTCGAATCGACAAGACCGAAGGGGAGCATCACGCAGTACGCATATACGGTACGGTGAAGCAAGACCCCGTACGCAAACGGAATCGGCGTGGATGCGATGCGCTCACAACCACCAACGGTTTTCCCCAGCTCGTTAAGCTGGGCATCGAGCATCCAGAGCTTGGTTTCCGAGACCAGCTCACGCATCTGCAGCTCTGCGATGTTATGGCGTATCTCGTTAAGAATTGCCGTGGGCCCGTAGCACTTCGCACGCAGCCTCTGCATGGCGTCTTCCCCGAGAAGGCGCACGAGGTCCTGCGTCGGATCCGTCTTGCGCAGCTCATGCTTTAGGGAATAGGCAAAGGCGATAAGACGATTTACCAGCCGGATACGATCCTCGCTGCCGTCCGCGGGCAAGTAGCACAGTATTTGCGACGTAAGCGAACGCGAGGCGATAAGCGCGCTTCCCCAAAGGTGACGGGCTTCCTTGAAGCGCTCATAGCTGGCATTGTTTCTGAACGCAAGGAAGATGGTCAGCGCGACGCCAAAGAGTGTAAAGGGAGCCGTATTGAGCGGAATCTTTTCACCCAATATTCGCCCGTGGGTCAGGACAGCAAAGGCGCTGACAAAAGCCAGGACGAGAAGTTGCGGAATGATGGTCTGCAATACTGACCCGCTCCACACAAACAGCATGCTGAACCAGTTTCGCTTTGGCCGCACGATCATGATTTTCTCTTGCCTGGGAACATATTTCCGCTCGAACGACATACGATTCGAGGCAGGCGCCCCCACCAAGCCAAGTCATGCCCGCCCCTCGGCTATGTCACTTCCGAACGCAACACACGGACAGGAATACTCTTGTACGAGGGCGTACCGCTTTCCTTGTCAATGTAGTTCAGAGGCACCAGCACGTTCGCTTCGGGGTAATACGCCGCCACCGAGCCCCGTGCGATGTTTGCATAGGCGATGGCAGTGATCCTTTTTAAACTTAGCTGTCTGCCGGTTACGATGGTCTCGATATCCACCAGGTCCCCATGTTCCAAGCCTCGTGCGGCCATGTCGGCTTCGTGCATGAATAGCACATCGCGTCGACCGAATACGCCTCGATAGCGATCATCCAGTGCATAGATGGTGGTGTTGTACTGATCGTGACTGCGGATCGTCATGAGACGCAGAACATTCTCGCCGCCCAGGACGTCGGCGTCTTCCTTCACACCGCCATATACGGAGAAAACCGCCTTGCCCGATGGCGTAGTCCACTTGCGTTCGGTCGGTGGAAGTGGCAGGCGGAATCCGCCGGGGACGCGGATGCGCGCATTGAAATCATCGAATCCCGGCACTGTCTTTTCAATCAGGTCGCGGATCTTGTCATACTCGGCAACCAGGTCCGACCACGGCACCTTGCTGTCCGGCAAGGTCGCGGTAGCCATTCCCGCGACGATCGACGGCTCGGAACGCAGGAATTCCGAGGCCGGCGTGAGCTTGCCGGCCGAAGCATGGACCATGGACATCGAGTCCTCGACCGTCACCGATTGCGGCCCGCCAGCCTGCACGTCAAGCTCCGTGCGGCCCAAGCACGGCAGCACGTACGTTTCCTTGGCCACCAGCAGGTGCGAGCGATTCAGCTTGGTGCCGATGTGCACGCTCAGATCGAGCTTCGCCATCGCGGGGAAGGATTGCCCGGAATCGGGCAGTGCGACTGCGAAGTTTCCGCCCAGGCAGATCAGCGCCTTGGACGAGCCATCAATCATCGCCTGCATCGCCTTCACGGCATCGTGTCCGTGCCCGGTGGGCGGCTTGAAGCCGACGGTATTTTCGATGCGCTGAAGGAAGTCGGCCGACGGCTTCTCGGTGATGCCGACCGTGCGGTTCCCCTGCACGTTGGAATGGCCGCGCAATGGGCAAATGCCCGCACCGGGCTTGCCAAAATTTCCACGCAGGAACAACAAATCAGCAATCAGGCGGACGTTGGCGGTGCCTTTACTGTGCTGCGTCACACCCATGCCATAGGTGACAATCGTGGCATTCGATTTCGCATAGAGATCTGCGACTTGCTCAAGATCCGCGCGGGTCAGTCCGCTTGCCTTCTCGATATCCTCCCACGAGGTCGCAGCCAAGTCGGCCGAAAATGCGTCGAAACCTTCTGTATGCACCGCGATAAAATCGCGATCCAGGACATCCCCATTTTGAGCGTCCATATCCAGGAGCGCCTTCATTATGCCCTTGAGCGCGGCGGCGTCGCCGCCAGCGTCAACCTGATAATAGGTTGACGCAATCCTGGTCGACCCGTATGTCGCCATTTCCAGCCAGTTCTGGGGATCCGCAAACCGTTCGAGCGCACGCTCCTTGAGTGGATTGAATACCACTATCGGGACATTTCGCCGGGCCGCTTCATGAAGCGTACCCATCATTCGAGGGTGATTGGTCCCGGGATTGTGGCCGATGGAGATAATCAGCTCACAGCTGTCAAAATCCTCCAAAGACACGGTGCCCTTGCCGATACCGATCGACTGTGGCAAGCCAACGCTGGTTGGTTCGTGGCACATGTTCGAACAATCCGGGAAATTGTTCGTCCCATACTCCCGCGCGAACAGCTGGAACAGGTAAGCAGCCTCGTTCGAGGCCCTGCCAGACGTGTAGAACTCTACCTGGTCGGGCGACAACGCCCGCAGGATTTCGCCGATCCGGGCAAACGCATCGCCCCATTCGACCGCGCGGAACGTGTCAGTGGACCGATCATACACAAGCGGATGGGTCAGGCGACCCAAATCCTCCAGCTCGAAATCGGATCGCTGCAGCAGCGACGACACCGTGTTGCTCGCGAAAAAATCCGGCCGCACCCGTTTCGTCGTGGCCTCCCAAGTCACGGCCTTGGCACCGTTCTCGCAGAACTGGAACGTCGACCTATGCTCCTTGTCGGGCCACGCGCACCCGGGGCAATCGAACCCGTCGGGCTGGTTGGTCCGCATCAGTGTGAGCGGCGCCTTGACCGTTTCCATTTGCAGGCGGATCGCCTGGGTCGTCGCACGAAGCGCGCCCCAGCCGCCAGCAGGCCCGTCGTACGGCCTGATACCGGGCACTTCCCGTCGCGTAGCCATGATTGCTCCATGAAGCCGATTCGCCTCAGACTACCTGGGGCAGTTGTTGCCGCAGGGTCGCCGCCAGGCGAGCTTTTCCTAACAATAGCCTCGGCTTCCTGCTCGGCAAGTGCCAGTTACAAATGGCGCCGCCGTCAAGCGCATGACTGAAACCTCACACACGTTCTCTATTTTCAATATGAGTCATCCGAGACATGCAAATCGTAGCGTCTACTCTTGCCTGGCGTATACCCGCATATCGAAGACCTTATCAGCGTACAAAGCTGTTATGGTTAGTCGCATTCCGGGCTGGCATGGGACTAGTCGTGGAGTTGATCAGGCTGCCCATGGCCGCGGCCGGGATGAAAACGCATTGAGGCCACCAGCGGAGAGCCGATGAGGCGCGATTTGCCAGTGGAAGACAGCGGCGCAGGCATTGAAGATGTGCCGACGCAGCGCTCGTTCGCAGTCAGACGCTGGCGTCACGGCACCGTGACGGCCGAGGAAGACCGTTTGGCCGAGGAATTGCCGGTCGCGCTCGAGTACAACGGCATCTCCCATGCGGTCATGCTGGCTACACCAGCCGATCTCGATGACTTTGCCATCGGCTTCAGCCTCAGCGAAGGCATTGTCGACAGCGCGAGCGAGATCTATGGCATCGACGTCGAAGCCGGTGCGGAGGGCGTGACCGTCAAGCTGGAGATCGCCACCGCTGCCTTCGCCAGGCTAAAGACCCGGCGCCGCGCGCTGGCGGGTCGTACCGGATGCGGCCTGTGTGGCATCGAGTCACTGGGCGAGATCATGCGCGTGCCGCAGCCGGTGCATAGCCATGCCATCTTCGATCCGACTGTCTTCGATGCGGCGTTTGCCACCCTGGTCAAGCGCCAGGCACTGCTGCGCGATACCGGGGCGACGCACGCGGCGGCGTGGCTGCGTGCGGATGGCGCATTGGCCTTTGTGCGCGAAGACGTGGGTCGTCACAACGCGCTCGACAAGCTTGCCGGCGCGCTTGCGAGTACCAACGAGGATACCAAGCGCGGCGCGGTGATTATCACCAGCCGGGCCAGCTACGAGATGGTGCTCAAGACCGCATCGATCGGTGCGGGGATCCTTGCCGCGGTATCCGGTCCAACGGTGCTCGCCGTGCGGCTGGCAGACTCCGCTGCGATAACGCTGGCCGGCTTTGTGCGGAGTGGCAGCCTGGTCGTCTACACACATCCGGAACGGCTGCGTATCCCGCAGGTACGCTGACTGTCCAGATGTAAATCTACCCGCCCAACTCCAGTGTAGTTGCACTCGGCATCCCTCGCCTGGCAAGTCCGAAGGCGTCGTTCCGAACGAGGCTACCGCGCCAGCGCTTGTGTCGCGTTGAAGCCCGCCAGTGCGGCTGCCACAGTTTTCCTATCACCCTGTAGCGAGGTGACAGATACAACGCCCTCGCCAGGCTTGTCCGGATTGCGTCGCGCGATGAGAGTTGCAGGTCGGCTCCCGGATCGCGCAACGGGGCCATGGCCCCGGCCACTCCGCCTGGCTTATCCGGAATCCCTGCCCCCCATCAAGACAGCGCGCGGCGTCACAAGCGTCCCGCTTCTTACGCAAAGCTGATATCCGCTTTGCGAATCGCGCCTGTGTGGCGCAGCCGTTGGCGCTTGGCATGCAGGGATGCGATGTGGATCACGATTGCATACAAGCGCTTCCTGGGCAGCCCTGGCTAGGCTGCTGCCCCACGCAGAGCGCGAGCCAATCCCTCTAGTGCCCCCCGATGCTCCGCGCGGCGTAGCCAGATTGCTCCCACGGCAGGCAAATCCCACTGCAGCGCGTGAGATAGCATGGCACCGCCTCGTGCCACCAGTTCCTCTGCCACGCCGCGAGGCACGATGGTGATTGCCCGTGGCCGCACGCGCAGCAGCGCGGCCATGGTCTTGATCGAGAACGTCTCCACGATCGCGACCGGCGGAGCCGCGCTGGCCGTGGCGAACAGCGTATCGATCGTGCGCCGGATTGGCGTGTGGTCCGGGGGAAGGATCCAATCCAGTCCCGCCAGTTTTCCCCAGTCCAGAGCCGATGCGCTCAAACGCCGAGCCGCCGCCGCATGCACAACAATCGTGGGCTCCTCCGCATAGAGCTGCGTTTGCACGATATCTTCGCCGGGAGAGCAGTAGATACGCGCAATGGCGCAGTCGATCTCATGCGCGCGCAACGCCGCCACCAGTTCGTCAGTTGTCCCCTCATGCACCAGCACAGATACCGCAGGCGTTTGCTCCAGGCAGTGGGCGCAGACCGCATCGAGCACCGCGGTGGACACGTACGGGATTACGCCAAGACGTAGCCGTCCATGCAGCCCTGCCTCGATGGCGGTCAGTTCGTGTCCCAGCGCCTCCGTATCCGCCATCACCAGGCGCGCGTGCGCCAGCACGGCCGACCCGGTCGCGGTCGGCTCCAGCCCTCGACGCGCGCGAATGAACAGCGGCGCCAGGAAGATCTCTTCGACTTCGTGAAGCGCCTTTGTCACAGCCGGCTGCGACAGGTTCATCTCAGCCGCGACGCGCGAGACAGAGCGCTGCTTCTCCAGTGCAAGCAGCAGGGTCAGATGCCGGAATTTGAGCCGGGTGGCCAAACTGTGCTGAAGACGACCAGACGTTGTCATGATTCAAGTTCCCAATGTGAAATAACCGCAGGGTTATGCAACGATAATAAATATCAGTCAAAAAACTATACGATTTCAATAAACTCAATCGCATTCACGATAATTTCCTGCCATTTCACGCAATCATTCCGAGTTATCCAAAATGCCATTGACGGACCTCAATCATTTTCTGGTTATCGCAAAAGATATCGAGGCATCGCGTCGCTTCTATGTCGACGCCCTTGGCATGCGCGAGGGCGATCGTCCATGGGCGCCGTTCCCCGGGTACTGGCTTGCCATCGGTTCCCACGTCTGCGTGCATCTGGCCTGCGCCAGCAATGACGAGCAACTGCTGGCCTACTTCGAACGTAAGCCCGGAGCGTCTCCGCCTGGAAGCGGTGCGGTGGACCATATTGCATTCTTCGCCTCCGGGCTCGTGGAGTTTGAAGAGCGGTTCACACGCCTTTCGATCCCTATGCGCCGGCGCAGCCTGCCGCAATCCGGCCTTGAACAGATCTTTATCTCCGATCCCGACGGCGTCTCGATCGAGCTCAATTTCCCGAACCAATAAACCCCTAGTCAAACCCCACTATTCGAAGCCAACATGAACATGCGCGCCGAAATTCCCTCCGACTTCTCCATGGTCGACGCTGATGAAGCCATGCAGCGCGCCAGCTCCCTGGTCGCCACGCTTAGAGAGCGCGCCCCGGCATGTGAAGCCGCCCGGGCTCCCTTGCCTGAAACGTTGCGGGATCTGCATCAGCTGGGCCTGTTTCGTTACCATCAGCCGCAGTCCCGGGGCGGAATGGAGCTGGACTACGTCGCCATCGTCGACATCTCCGCCGAACTTGCACGCGGGTGCCCATCGACAGCGTGGAACGTGGCGAACCTTGGCTCGCATCACTTCCTGCTTTCGCTCTACCCGCAACAAGCGCAAGAGGATGTCTGGGGCGCGTCGCGGGATCATCTGATTGCCTCGGCCCTTGCGTTTCCGGCGGGACGCGGCAAAAAGGTCGACGGCGGCTTCGTCATCTCCGGCAGCTGGCCGTTCTCCAGCGGCGTCGACGCAAGCGAATGGAACATGCTGGCCGTCACCATCAGGACCGCTCCCGATGCGCCGCCCACCGATCACCGCCTGTGCCTTGTGCACAAGAGCGAGTACGAAATCGTCGACAACTGGTTCGCGGCCGGCCTGAAGGGTACCGGCAGCAAGCAGGTCGTCTGCAATGAGATCTTCGTGCCCATGCACCGCGCCCTTTGCATGGCAGACATCCGTGGCGGCGAACATCCCGGGGCCGCAGCGAATCCGGGGCCGCTGTTCCGGGTCCCCCTCGTGGCATTGGGTGGGCACACCCTTGCCGGCCCAGCACTTGGCAATGCGCAAGCGGCGTTCGAGATCTTCCTGGAGACCAACCGAAGCCGCAAGACGCACTACACGGCGGCGAAGATCAGCGATTTCCAGGCCGTGCAGATCAAGGTGGCTTCCGCCTCGGCGCAAATCGACGCAGCCCGCACGCTGCTGCGCGCGGACGCAGCCGAGGCCATGGCGATCGCCCGTGGCGGCCAGATTCCTGACCTGCACACGAAGCTGAAGTACCGCAAGAACGCGGCGTTCTGCGTGCAACTGTGCACGCAAGCGGTCGATACCGTATTCTCCATGACCGGCGCCAACGGACTCTACGAGAACAGTCCACTGCAACGATGTTTCCGGGATGCGCACGCTATTCAGTCTCATGTGAACTTTGCCTTTGATGTGGCCGGTAGCGCGTTTGGCCAGCATGCCCTCGGGGGCCAGGTCCGGAATCCCATGCTGTGACGACGAGACAAGGAACTCCGATGTCCTCCAACGTCCAATGCCAACTTTCGGCGCCCGGCAAAGATGCCGTGCAAGGCATGCCTCCCGCGGAAGAAGCCCGACGGTTGCGAACGGCCTTCTCCGCATTTGCCACGGGCGTTACCATCGTCACCACCACCGCACCCGACGCCACGCTGGTAGGCCTTACCGTCAATTCATTCAGTTCCTTGTCCATGAACCCGCCGCTGCTAGCGTGGAGTCTGTTTGTCGACTCGAGGTATCGCAGCGCTTTCCAGGTTGCCGATTACTTCACCGTCAACGTGCTCAGCCACCGGCAGGCTGCCCTCGCGCAGCGGTTTGCAAAGCCGGCGGAAGACAGGTTCGACGGCGTTGCAAACCGCAGGCTCGACGGCGGCGGCATTGTCCTCGAAGAGTCCATGGCCTGGTTCCACTGCCGGCGCGAGCATAGTCTCCTTCTCGGAGACCACATCATGTTTGTGGGCCGCGTAGTTGAGTTCCACGAAGAATCGGCGTCTCCCCTGATCTTCTGGCGAAGCCGATTCCTGGAAGACCGTCAATCGGAAGCCCAGCGCTGATCCCGTTTGTAAGCACGCTCGATTGTTAGGCGCCACCTCCCGGACGCGGAGGATATCTCCTCCACGTCCGGCGGATACCTGAACGCTTCCCAGTTCGAAACCTATTCCGTATCGAGACAACGATTCCGATCCATGCATCGGCAAGGGAGGATTTTCGCCAGATTTCCATCAAGGAATACGAATTCCATTCTTTAAATGATCACGACATGCCATGACTAGTAACAATGGAGGAGAATAATGATAAAAAAAATAACGCAAAAACGAAGCAGAAAAATCCTTGCACTACTCCCGATACTCCTGGGGTCCCAGGGGGCGGCGCATGCCGCCGGCGCCCAGCTTTACGGCGCCGTCGACACCTTCCTTGGCAGCAGCAAGGCCAGCGGCGACCCGAAATCCGTGCTCGGCGTCCAAAGCGGTGGCATGACGACGTCCTTTTGGGGCTTTGCCGGCAGTGAAGACCTCGGCAACAACTTGACGGTCAACTTCCGGATCGAGTCCTACTTTCTCGCGGATACCGGCGCCGGCGGACGTGCCGCGGGCGATGCGCTGTTCGCGCGTAATGCCTACGTTGGCCTGGAAAGCAAAGTGGGCGAGATACGCGCTGGCCGGCTGGCCAACCCGATGTTCCTCGCTACCGCGCTCTTCGACCCCTTTGGCGGCTCGACCAAGTTCTCCCCTTTGCTCAACGTACTCTGGACTCCATCCTATGGCCGCTATTTCGCGGCGGACACCGGCTGGAGCAATGCGGTCGGCTACTACACTCCCGAGATCAACGGTCTGTCTGGCCGCTTCGTCTACGGCCTGGGGGAGGTGGCTGGGACCAACTCCAGCAACAATGCCGTTGCCATGCTGTTGTACGACAAGGCGCCCTGGGGCGCGACCTTCGCGATCCAACGCACGCGCGCGGGCGCCGGCTTTCTTGCGAAGAGCTGGGCTCAGACCGCACTGGCCGCTGCCGTCTCCTACGACTTCAACTTCCTCAAAGCGTTTGTTCAATACGACAGCACGCGAAACAGCGGGGACAGCATCAAGACCGATACGGTGCAGGTTGGGATGACCGTGCCCTACGGCAATGGAAAATTCATGGCATCCGCGGTGCAGACTGTCATCAAAGCCGACGGCGTTGCCACTATCCGGCGCAGTGATCTTGGGTTCGGCTATGACTACTTCCTCTCCAAGCGGAGCGACCTGTATGCCAACGTGCTCTACGACAAGTTGAGCCGCCAGGGCAGCGGGACCGCTTTCGGCGTCGGTATCCGGCACAAGTTCTGATCGGGAGGCTGCCTGACCGGCAGCCTCCGTCATCTTGTCGTGCTCAGGGCTTCACGGACTTCACGTCCATGGCTTCATCGAGCCAATCGAAGATCTTCCGCCCCCCCGCGGCTTCCGCACCTGCCTGGCAATGCTCGCCGACGGCCTCCGACGACGGGAAGTGCATAAGTGTCTTCTCGCAGGTCAGCGCGTCGTACAGCTTCTGCGGTTGCCCTTCGAAGAACCCCTCCTGCTCGGAATCAATCACCAGGGTGGTCGCGCGCACCTGGGCGGCATCGGCAGCCACATAGGGCTTCGTGCTGTTGACGTAGTCGAAGGCATTGTCCACGCCGAATACCAGCTTGCCGTGGTTAATTGCCCATCGGGACATCGTATCCGTCTTGATGGCAGCATTCACGGCCTGGTCGAAGCGTTCGCGGTTGGCAGGCACAGCCTCCGGGAAGCGAGCGGAGACGACGTCGTAGAAGCTGTAGAGCCCGCCATTGGCAACCAGCGCCCGGATCCGGCGATCCTTGGCGGCGGCGATGGGTGCGAGCACGCCCCCGAGGCTGATGCCGAGCAACGCGATGCGCGAGGGGTCGACGTCCGCGCGCGTGAGCGCGAAGTCGATCACCGGGGAAACGACCTTGTCCCAATCGGGACGGAACGCACGCCGGGTCTCGCGCACAACCTCGCCCTGGCCCGGTCCGTCGAATGCCACGACTGTGTATCCGCGCTCTGCCGCGGCCATGCCGGGAAACAGCACCAATTCTTCCTTGTTTCCGTCGAATCCCGAGTGGCAGATGAGTGTCGGGCGCTTGCCGGCCGGCGTGCCCTTCTTCTTGACGACATAGCCAGGTAGCCACGCGCCTTCATAGGGAATCTCTACGCGCGCGACCTCGAAATCCAGGCCGGGAATCGCGGCCATGAAAGCGGCGCGGCTGGCGCGGCCCGATGCCAGGATGCGGGGATCGTCCGTGTTCGCATGCAGGTAAAAGTCCGAGATCATGAAGTACATCGCCGCGCGCAGATACGTCTGCGACGCGCTCTTCAGATGCCCTTTTTCCTGCGCTTCGTCCGCAGTCACCTTGAGGCTTTCTGCCAGTGCGTTCCAGGCTTCGTACCAGCCTTCGTCGTCGCCCGGCGTCAGGCGGCCCGCAATCTGAAGGACTTCCTGCACATCCGAGCCTCCATAGTAGGCATGGCCAAGAATGCGAAGAAGCTCGAAATGGTGCGAGTGATCGATGGATAGTTTCATTGTGCCGGATGGGTTGGTGGTGGCGAGAGACCCCGCTTTGCATGCAAGAGGAGTCTGGTCCAGCAACAGGCGGCACGGTGCCTTCCCGGGGGAATGTGTCGCTAGCGTGCATGTGGATCATCTTGTGTGAGATGAAAAACGAAACGCCTGTTGCAAACCGTAGTTTCCTATAGGAAACTGTAGTTGACAAGGCCTCGCGCGCAACCGCCTTGCTCAGGCTGTCACCGCGCCCCTTGCCGCGAGCGTATGGGCAGTATCGTCAATGCACCAACGCAGCACATCACCGGAATTCAGTCTTGCTTCCACCAGACCATCAGCGCTTCGCATTCTTCATCGCCGGCTGCCTCGTAGCGGTGCGGGAGCGAACTGGAAAAATGCAGCGAATCCCCCGGATTCAGCACCAGCTTCTTGCGACCCCGGATGCTGATCTCCAGGCCGCCCCGAATGACGTAGATCAGTTCGTTGCCGGCATGGCCCATCTGCTGGAGCTCCGGGGCGTGAGGGCGATACACCTGCCGCATGATCACGATGTTGCCGTGCTCCGCGCCGCCGAGAAGGATGTCCCGGTGGACCGCGGGATGCTCGATGCCGACCTGGCTTCCGGCCCGTACCAGCTTGACGAAGGGCTTTGCATTCTCGGCATCGGCCTCGAAGAACCAGTCGCCGGGGTTGGTCTGCAGCGCCGCGAGCAGTTTTGAGAACACTTCCACCGTCGGCACCATCTTGTTGTTTTCGATCTTCGAGATGGTGGAGATCGCAAGCCCGCTATGGGCGGCGAGATGCCGCACCGACCAACCGCGCTCCAGGCGTTTTTGCTTGATGCGCTGGCCATCCGCCGCTGGGCGTGCTTCGGCGGCCGTGGCGGGCCCGGTGGGGGTCGGGGCCAGCGAGGCTTTGGAGGTTGTCTTCTTATTGGTAGTCATGGCAGCGAGTTTTCAGATCGTCTGCCATTGTTGCACATCCCGTTTTTTCACCACCACAGGGCCATCAAGAGCCCTCCAACTTAGCCATAACAACGAGAAGGAGACTGAATGAAACGCCTGCTACGCCATTCCCTGTGCTGCATCGGACTCGCGGCAACCGCCCTTGTGGCTTCAGCGGCGAGGGCCCAGCCGAGCCCGGATGTGGTTCGCATCGTTGTGCCGTTCCCAGCCGGAAACGCGCTGGACGCCAGTGCGCGCATGCTTGCCGAGAGCCTTCGGCGAATCACCAAGCGGCAATATTTCGTCGAGAACAAGCCCGGGGCCGGTGGCCTGATCGGCACGGCCGAGGTCGCGCGCGCCAAACCTGACGGCAGCGTGCTGCTCTTCACAACAGGCGGGCATTCGACCAACGCCGTCTTATACACGAAGCTGCCCTATGACTCTCTACGCGACTTCACGCCGATCACGCTGCTGACCAGCGCGCCAGGGTTCGTGGTCCTTGTGCGCACGGAATCGCCGTATAAGGACCTGGGGCAGTTGATCAAGGACGCGCACGCACGGCCGGGCACGGTGAGCTACGCATCCTGGGGCACTGGCAACACCACCCACTTGATTGGCGAGCTGTTTGCACGCTCAGCGGGCATCAAGGTACTGCACGTGCCCTACAAGGCTTCGCCGATCAGCGACATCCTGGGTGGCCACGTCGATTACACATTCATGGCGTCGTCCCTGGCCGTTCCGTTGATCCAGGAGGGCAAGGCTCGCGCGCTCGCGATATCGAGCGAGCAGCGAGTCAAGGAAATGCCCGCGGTCCCTACGCTACGCGAACTGGGCATCAAGGACGTCGACATTCCTGCCTGGTCGGGCCTGCTTGCGCCGGCAGGCCTGTCACTGCAAGCGGCCGCCGTGCTACAGCGCGAGGTGGCGGCTGCTGCACAACGCCCCGAGTACCAGGCCTTCTTGAAGACGTCGGGCGGCCGGTTGGTGCTGTCCACGCCGGTGCAGTTCAGCAGCTACTTGGCAAGCGAGATACAGAATTACCGGAAACAGCTCGCGCCGCTGGGCATCAGGATGGACTGACCTTCCTGATCGCCAGCCGCTTGCGCGACGGTGTGCCGTCTCGCTTCCAGGCCCGGTAGCCGTTCACACTGACCGTCAGGACATCACAGAGAATCGCCAGCGGATATGTGGCGCGTTCCTGCTCGATCCAGGCGTACTTCACAGAAGGTCCCTCGTCGTGAAGTGCGCCGCTGCCTTTTTTGCTATTTCAAGCTCCATTGCCAGGCGCCTGTTCTCCGCGCGCAGGCGCGACTGCTCCATCTGTGCAGCAGTCACAGGCTTGGCACCGGCCCCATTGAGCTTGCCCGCCTCGGCGGCCTTGCGCCAATTGCGCAGTGTCTGATCAGACACGCCCAATTCCGCAGCCAATTCTCCTGTCGTCTTCCCGGCACGCAGTTGCCTGACGGCCTGTTCCTTGAACTCCGCCGTGAATTCCTGTTTCGGTATCTTTCGCATTTCGCTTCCTTCCAACTGGTTGAGGTTATACGTCACCTCTTCCGAGTGATGTGCGCGGACAACAGAGGGTGATGGAATGCAGATGCTTCAAAGGTACGCAGACGCGTGGCCGAGGCCGAGTCCCACAACACGAAAGTATGCTTGCTCGGCTGGAGGACATCGTGGCCCCGGGCATTAGTCTGGGGCGACGACATCGCTCAAACCGTCCTGTCAAACAGTCAGAAAAGCCTGACATATTTCAGAGGCAATTCTGACAGCAGGACGCTGTCCTCCTCTCTCACACTCTGCCGATGCACAAACCACTATGTGCAATCACCAGAGGAGACAGTATGACTTCGAAAACCATAGTACGATTTTTGAAGGGCGTTGGCGTATGCGTGACGACAGCCCTTCTTCTGCAGACGGGCGCGAGTGCGCAAGCTCAACTGCCAGGCCGAAACCTTGCGACGATAATCGTCCCTTACCCCGCGGGGAGTGCATTCGACATCGTTGCTCGTCGCATTCAGCCCGAACTGGGGAAAAAACTAGCGAAAACGATTATTGTCGAAAACTTCGGCGGAGCCAGCGGCTCTATGGGAGCCCAACGCCTCCTGAATGCCGACATCGGAACGTTGACAATACTGATTGGCTCGCCAAACGAGCTAACGTTGCCACCACTCACTCTTCAAAGCGTGCGCTACAAGCCTGAGGATTTCCGGATGGTCGCCCAGCTGTCAGTTGGTGCACTGGCGATAATGACGCGCCCGCATTTTCCGGCGAGCAGTCTGAATGAGCTTATCGAGAAGGCAACGCGTCCGGACGCGAAGCCTCTCGCGTACGCCAGCACCGGCGTAGGCTCGATTTTCCACCTCGCTGGAGCCGACTTCGCCAAGCGGTTGGGAATCGGTACAACGCACATTCCTTACAAGGGTGGCGCGCCAGCAATTCAAGACCTCATGGCGGACCAGGTAGACATCACCTTTCTTCCGCTCATCCCGAGCTACATTCAGGCAGCCAAGGAAGGGAAAATCAAGGTGCTAGGCATCATGTCTACTGAACGACATGCAGGGCTACCCGATGTCCCGTCTGTTGACAGTGTCGCAGCACTTCGGGGCTTTCACTACTCGATGTGGACCGGACTGTTTGTCTCCTCAAAGGTGCCCAAGGAGACTGCCCAGATTATTGGGACAGAAACGAACAAGATTGTCGCCACTCCCTCATACCGCGAGTGGGTTGGCGAGCGGGGTAACTCGGCTGGTGCCCTGATGGACCTGGACCAAGCAGCTCAGTACTTCCACACAGAGTCCAGCCGCTTCGAACGACTGGCACGCGACATCAAGATTGACCGCGAGTGAACATCAGCCTAGGACCATCCCATGTCATCTCGACAACCCGCATACTGGACCTCGGACGTTCTGTCCTCTGAAGAAGATGTCGCTCGTTTTGAACGGACGCCTCTGGGCGACCGCAACCTGCCGTCCTCAACCCATGAGATGCTGATGGACGGCTGCTCAATCGAACCGTCCAAAACAGCTATTCATTTCTTTCGCGATGGCTCTCTCCCCACAGAGACATCCGTTTCCGTCACGCACGGAGAGCTTCGTCAACGGATTCTTCAAGCTGCAAATCTTCTCCATGAGCTCGGCGTCGCCAAAGACGATGTGATTTCTGTCCTCATGCCGGCTGTACCGGAAGGCCTCTACGCCCTTTGGGGCGCTCAAGCAGCCGGCATCGCCAATCCAGTCAACTGGATGCTAGAGGCAGACATCCTGGTTGAAATGTTCAAGGTAGCCGGCACACGCGTTCTCATCGCGTACGCAGGCGACGACAACACTGAAATCTGGCCGAAAATCGAGCTTATCGCCAAGCAATTGCCATCCCTGGCTGCCGTGATTCGCGTAGGAGGCAGCGGCTGCCAATCCACCCCGATTGGCCCGGTGCCGGTAGTTGACTTCGCATCGGCCATCGCAAAGCAACCTGGTGACCGGCTAATGTCCGGACGCGTCTTCTCGCCGGACGATACCGCAGCACTATTCCATACCGGTGGCACAACTGGGGTTCCAAAACTCGCCAGACACTTGCATCGGAATCAAGTATTCTGGATTTGGGCGAGCAGTTGCATGACCGGATTCGGTCGTGATGAAGTGCGCGCCGTAGGGGTACCCATCTTTCACTCGGCCGGCGCCATTGTGAGTTGTCTGGCGCCATTGTCGCGCGGGGCGAGTATCGTGCTGATGACGTCGGCCGGTTTTCGCCATCCGTCGGTGCTCCCGAACATCTGGAGAATTGTCGAGGCGTTCCGCGTCAGCATGCTCACGCTCGTCCCGACACTGGTTAATCAGGTGCTATCGCTCCCCATCGGGGGGGCGGATGTATCTAGCCTCAACTATGTCGCCTCATCGACGGCACCACTTTCGACAAACGTCGCCGAGGCGTTCTATCGTATGACCGGCCTGCGAATCAGAGAAAGCTACGGGCTCACAGAAACCGCCGCGGTGACCTGCATCACTCCACCCGTCGACACGGTCAAGGTTGGCAGCTCTGGACTCCGCCTGCCGTATCAATCCGTACGGGTAGTCCAACCTGGTTCGGAGAAAGGCGTCGCTCGCGACTGTGCTCCCGGGGAGGCTGGCCTCATCATCGTCAAGGGTCCGGCGGTCTTCCCTGGCTACCTTGGCTCCAACCAATCTGCGAGCTGGGTCGACGGTGAATGGTTGGATACCGGGGACCTGGGTTATCTGGATGCGGAAAACTGGCTCTGGATAACTGGTCGAGCCAAGGACCTGATTATCCGTGGGGGCCACAATATCGACCCCAAGATGGTCGAAGAAGTCCTCTTCGGAAACCCTGCGATTCAAGATGCTGCTGTGATTGGCGCACCTGATGCCCATTCTGGGGAAGTCCCGGTCGCCTATGTGGTCTTGAAGCCCGGGTCGAAGGCCTCCGCGGAAGAACTGCTGCATTATGCGGCGACTCATGTACCCGAACGGGCCGCAGTGCCAAAGCAGTGCTACCTGCTTCCCCAGATGCCGAAGACCGCCGTCGGAAAGATTCAGAAGAATCTGTTGAGGGTCGACGCCATCGAGCGCATGTTCGACGCCGCAATAGGCGACGCAACCTGGCGGCCCGCTGCCACCGTCAAGGCGGTTGACCGAGGCGCGCGAGGGTTTCTGGTTGAGATTTGCGTCAAGGGGGAGCTACCTGACGACGCAGATGCGGACCGCAGGCTTCGCGCTCTGACGATTCCTTACGAAATCCGGCAAGAAGTGTGAAACGAGCAACCCGGCGGGCCGTCTGTTGTTGCAGACCCCGCCGGCACCTTCGCAAACTGGCCATGCCTCCTGCTGCCTATCGGGCGGCAGAATTCTCTCTCCGGGCACACTCGGAACGGATGAAGGCGGAAAGCCGCATCACCGCAGGACTGACATAGCGCTCACGAAGCCGCAGCAGGAAAACTGAGCGGCCGTACGGATGAAACCCCCAGTCGGCGAACAGTTCGCGCAAGCTCCCATCTCTAAGCTCTTGTTGCACCATATAGGTAGGCAAGAAGGCGAAACTGATTCCCTGAATGGCCGCCTGCCTTACTACGTTGAACTCGGACACCTGCAATGTGGGCGTGATGTGGATATCGACGGACTCTTTTGACCGCTCACGCTGCTCTGGCACCGATGCTGACCAGGAGTCGAACACCCTCGATGTCGATTTGCCGTTTCCCTGGCTCCATTGTCAAACGCATCAAGATTTGCTTCAGAACTATTTCGCCAAGTCGGCGGCAGCTTCGCGTCCATCCTGAGCGAGGGTGCTGCAGTGCAGCAGTACGCTTGTAGGAATTTTCCAATTTTAGCGCCAGTCCCTCAATATCGAGCCTAGCTCCTCCATCATTGGCAGCGAACGCATGTACCTGAATAGCAGGCATCGAAAGTCAATTTTGGAGACAGCAGACTATGACAACGTCACGATGTATCAAACTCGCCGCCGGCATCCTGGAGCTAGAGTTGAAAGTGGTGTACGGGCG